>NZ_JBOICG010000590.1:0-11473 GCF_050739995.1 Pseudomonas sp.
GACTGACACTCTGCATTCGCGAGCAAGCCCGCTCCCACATAGGATCTGCGCCGTTAAAGAGTTGTGTTTCACATTCGTCCAGCGCCCATTACACGCCTCCCGGAGTTTTCCCATGACGGCCCATGCCGACCTTTCGCCGACCCTTCAACTCGCTATCGACCTGATCCGTCGACCCTCGGTGACGCCGATCGATGCCGACTGCCAGAAGCTGATGATGCAGCGCCTGGGCGATGCCGGATTTGCGCTTGAGCCGATGCGCATCGAAGACGTGGACAATTTCTGGGCCACTCATGGCAAACATGAAGGTCCGGTACTGTGCTTCGCCGGCCACACCGACGTGGTGCCGACCGGCCCGGTGCAGGCTTGGCAGAACGATCCGTTCGACGCGCTGATCGACGAAAACGGCATGCTGTGCGGCCGTGGCGCGGCGGACATGAAAGGCAGCCTGGCGGCAATGCTGGTGGCGTCGGAGCGTTTTGTCGCCGACTACCCGGACCACAAGGGTTCGGTGGCCTTCCTGATCACCAGCGACGAAGAAGGCCCGGCACACCACGGCACCAAGGCCGTGATCGAGCGCCTGGCGGCACGTAAGGAGCGTCTGGACTGGTGCATCGTCGGCGAGCCGTCGAGCACCACCCTGGTGGGCGATGTGGTCAAGAACGGCCGCCGTGGCTCCCTCGGCGCGACCCTGACCGTGCGCGGCGTACAGGGCCATGTTGCCTACCCGCACTTGGCGAAGAACCCGATCCATCTGGCAGCTCCGGCCCTGGCCGAATTGGCGGCCGAGCATTGGGATGACGGCAACGCTTTCTTCCCACCGACCAGCTTCCAGATCTCCAACCTCAATTCCGGCACCGGTGCGACCAACGTGATCCCCGGTGACCTGACGGCGGTGTTCAACTTCCGTTTCTCCACCGAGTCGACTGTCGAAGGCTTGCAGCAGCGCGTGGCGGCCATCCTCGACAAGCACGACCTGGACTGGCACGTGGAATGGGCCTTGTCGGGCCTGCCGTTCCTGACCGAACCGGGTGCGCTGCTGGACGCGGTCTCCGCCAGCATCAAGGCGATCACCGGGCGTGAAACCAAGGCGTCCACCAGCGGTGGCACATCGGACGGTCGCTTCATTGCGACGCTCGGGACCCAGGTCGTCGAGCTGGGCCCGGTCAACGCGACGATTCATCAGGTCAACGAACGCATTCTGGCCAGCGACCTCGATGTGCTGACCGAAATCTACTACCAGACCCTGATCAAGTTGCTCGCCTGATGCTCGCCTGCCCCCTTTGCAACGCGCCACTCAACGCGGTGGACAATGGCGTAGCGTGCCCAGCCGGGCACCGTTTCGACCGCGCGCGCCAGGGTTACCTGAACTTGTTGCCGGTGCAGCATAAGAACAGCCGCGACCCGGGCGACAACCTGGCGATGGTGCAAGCGCGCCGCGACTTCCTCAACGCCGGGCACTATGCCCCGGTGGCCAGGCGCCTGGCGGAACTGGCCGCTGAGCGTGCTCCGGCGCGCTGGGTGGATATCGGTTGTGGCGAGGGTTACTACACCGCGCAAATCGCCGAAGCCCTGCCCCAGGCCGACGGCTATGCGCTGGATATCTCCAAGGAAGCAGTCAAGCGTGCGTGCAAACGCAACCCGGCGCTGACTTGGTTGATCGCCAGCATGGCCCGCGTGCCACTGGCCGACGGCAGCTGCCAGTTCCTCGCCAGTGTGTTCAGCCCGTTGGACTGGCAGGAAGCCAAGCGCCTGCTCAGCCCAGGCGGCGGTCTAATGAAGGTCGGTCCGACCAGCGGCCACTTGATGGAACTGCGCGAGCGCCTGTACGACGAAGTGCGCGAGTACACCGACGACAAACATCTGGCCCTGGTGCCGGACGGCATGAGCCTGGCGCACAGCGAAACGCTTGAGTTCACCCTGAGCCTGACCGAGCCCCAGGACCGTGCCAACCTGCTGGCCATGACGCCCCACGGCTGGCGTGCCAGCGCCGAGCGCCGCGCGCAAGTGATCGAGGCGGCCGAGCCGCTGGTGGTCACTGTGTCGATGCGCTACGACTATTTCGTGCTTCAATAACTGACTGTCCAGAACCGCGAATGGATTTTCGAATCCCGCAACTGAGGAACATCCATGCGCCAACCTGATATCGAGATTTACCTGAAGGACGCCGACGTCGACCACAAGGCCATCGCCGCCTGGCTGGGCGCCGCGTTGGGCCCGTGCAGCGACTGGGTCCAGAAGGGCCAGACCTACAAGTGCAAGGCCGGCAACGTACCCGTGACCTGGCTGCCCAAGGCCGTGGGCAAATGGAACAGCCTGTACCTGGAAAGCGACCAGACGCCGTGGGATGACGACATTGCCTGCGCCCGCGCAGCCTTTGCCGCGCTGAACGTGGAAGTGCGTTGTGCGCCGGGCACCTGGGTCGAGGAAGAAGGTGAAGAAAGCGCCGACACCTGGATTCGCATCAGCGCAGACGGTGAAGAACAGATCACTTGGAAGACCGCCTGATCCCTGAATTGTGAACCCGATCAACTGTGGGAGCGGGCTTGCTCGCGAAAGCTGTGTGTCAGTCACCGCAGATGCTGACTGATCCATCGCCTTCGCGAGCAAGCCCGCTCCCACATGGGTTCAGCGGCGTCGCATGAATCTAACTCAAAGACCGACCACATCCTCGGCCTGCAACCCTTTCTCGCCGCTCACCACGGCGTATTCCACCTGCTGGCCTTCAGCCAGGGAGCGGTGGCCTTCACCGCGAATGGCGCGGTAGTGCACAAACACATCCTTGCCGTCTTCGCGTTGAATGAACCCGTAACCCTTTGCATCGTTGAACCACTTCACATTGCCGGTTTCGCGCGTTGCCATCTGTTTTGCTCCCACATGCTTTTATTGTTGAGTCAGTCGCATTGAACTGCCGAGTATATGACAGGCTCAAAAAGCTTCAACTCAAGTTTATTTAGCCGCTTTTTTGCCGATTTTCGGCGAATACGGCACACTACCCGCCCGAGCGCCTGCTCGGTTTTTTCCACTTGAAGCAGCACGCCTATGACCCGCTCCCCGTTCCGCCGTCTGGTGTTTGGCACCTTGCGCCGACTGTTGTACCTCTGGGTTCGCTCGGAGACGATCAACCAGTCGTCCCTAACCCTTAACCTCGACCGCAGCCGGCCGGTGTTCTACGTCCTGCAATCGCCTTCCCTCACCGAATTGGCCGTGGTCGATACCGAGTGCACCAAGGCCGGCCTGCCGCGCCCGGTGCTGCCTGTCTCCGTAGGCCCGCTGATCGAACCCGCCGCGTTCTTCTACCTCACGCCGGAGCCCGATTGGCTTGGCCGCCAGGACAAACGCGGTGCGCCACCGACCTTGACCCGGCTGGTCAACACCCTGAGCGAGCACGCCGAAGAGAATGCACAAATCATTCCGGTCAGCGTGTTCTGGGGCCAATCGCCCGAGAGCGAGTCTAGCCCCTGGAAGCTGCTGTTTGCCGATAGCTGGGCGGTCACCGGGCGTCTGCGCCGCTTGTTGAGCATCCTGATCCTCGGTCGCAAGACCCGTGTGCAATTCTCCGCGCCAATCAACTTGCGTGAATTGATCGAGCACAATAAAGGCCACGAACGCACCGTGCGCATGGCCCAACGCATCCTGCGTGTGCACTTTCGTAACCTGAAGACCGCCGTGATCGGTCCCGACCTGTCCCACCGGCGTAACCTGGTGAAAGGTTTGGTCAACATGCCACTGGTACGCCAGGCCATCGCCGACGAAGCCGAGCGGGAAAAGATCACCCCGGAAAAAGCCAAGGCCCAGGCCCTGCGCTATGGCAACGAAATCGCCTCGGACTACACCTACACCGCGATCCGCTTCCTGGAAGTGGTGCTCAGTTGGTTCTGGAACAAGATCTACGACGGCATCAAGGTCAATAACATCGAGGGTGTGCAAAAGGTTGCCCAGGGTTACGAGGTGATCTACGTCCCTTGCCACCGCAGTCATATCGACTACCTGCTGCTGTCGTACCTGTTGTTCAAGAACGGCCTGACGCCGCCGCACATCGCCGCCGGGATCAACCTGAACATGCCGGTGATCGGCAGCCTGCTACGCCGTGGCGGTGCGTTTTTCATGCGCCGCACCTTCAAGGGCAACCCGCTGTACACCTCGGTGTTCAACGAATACCTGCACACCTTGTTCACCAAAGGCTTCCCGGTGGAGTACTTCGTCGAAGGCGGACGCTCACGCACCGGGCGTATGCTGCAACCGAAGACCGGAATGCTGGCAATCACCCTGCGCAGCTTCCTGCGCTCCTCGCGCATGCCGATCGTGTTCGTGCCGGTGTATATCGGTTATGAGCGCGTCCTCGAAGGCCGTACTTACCTTGGCGAACTGCGCGGCGCGAGCAAGAAGAAAGAGTCGATCTTCGATATTTTCAAAGTGGTCGGCGCACTCAAGCAGCGCTTTGGCCAGGTCGCGGTCAACTTTGGCGAACCGATCAAGCTGGCCGAGTTCCTCGACAGTGAGCAACCGGACTGGCGCGCCCAGGAGTTGGGCCCGAACTACAAACCGGCGTGGCTCAACGCGACCACCAACCGCCTTGGCGAACAAGTGGCCCGCCACTTGAACGAAGCCGCCGCCGTGAATCCGGTGAACCTGGTCGCCCTGGCGCTGCTGTCCACCACGCGGCTGGCCCTGGACGAACAGGCCATGGCACGCCAACTGGACCTGTACCTGGCGTTGCTGCGCCGCGTGCCCTACTCGCCCCACACCACGTTGCCCGAGGGCGATGGCCTGGCGCTGATCAAGCACGTCAAGGACATGAACCTGTTGTCGGAACAAAGTGACGCCTTGGGCAAGATTGTTTATCTGGACGAGCAGAACGCTGTCCTGATGACTTACTACCGTAACAACGTGCTGCACATCTTCGCCCTGCCGGCGTTGCTCGCTAGCTTCTTCCAGAGCAGCTCGCGGATGAGCCGCGAGCAAATCCTGCGCTACACCCGCGCCCTCTACCCGTACCTGCAATCGGAGCTGTTCATCCGTTGGCCACTGGAGGAGCTGGACGCGGTGGTCGACCAATGGCTGCAAGCGTTTGTGGAACAAGGCCTGCTGCGCTTCGAAAACGACGTCTACCTGCGTCCGGCCCCGAGTTCACGGCACTTTGTACTGCTGACGCTGCTGTCCAAGAGCATCGCCCAGACCCTGCAGCGCTTCTACATGGCCATCTCGCTGCTGCTCAACAGCGGCCAAAACAGCATCAGCGCCGAAGAGCTCGAAGACCTGTGCACGATCATGGCCCAGCGCCTGTCGATCCTGCATGGCCTGAACGCCCCGGAATTTTTCGACAAGAGCCTTTTCCGACATTTCATCCAGACGCTGCTAGAGCAAGATGTGCTGCGCCGCGATGAAGCCGGCAAGTTGAGTTACCACGACCTGCTCGGCGAATTGGCCGAAGGCGCGGCGAAACGCGTGCTGCCCGCCGAGATTCGCCTGTCGATCCGCCAAGTGGCCCTGCATCGGGTTGACGGCGCAGCCGAGACATCCGTCGACGCTCCGGAAACCCGCTAGATTGAATCAGGCGCCGGGCGGTTTCCGGCGCCGTTGAAAAGGAGCTGTACCATGAAAAAAATCATTCTCCTGGGCCTGACCGCCCTGCTCGGAGCCTGCCAATCCATGACCCCAGCCCCAAAGGCCAGCCTCGACGGCGA
The DNA here is from genome assembly GCF_050739995.1 of Pseudomonas sp. Classification (GTDB taxonomy): domain Bacteria; phylum Pseudomonadota; class Gammaproteobacteria; order Pseudomonadales; family Pseudomonadaceae; genus Aquipseudomonas. The sequence goes on from NZ_JBOICG010000590.1 coordinate 5,685, forward strand.
AGTGTTCTACCTGCAACGCATCGCCCTGCCGCCCACCGCCACCTTGAGTGTCAGCCTGCAAGATGTGTCCTTGATGGACGCCCCGGCCGTGACCCTTGCCGAACAGAAAGGCCCAGTCAAAGGCCAAGTGCCGCTGCCCTTCCACCTGAGCTATGACCCTGCCCAAGTCAAACCGGGCCACAGCTACTCGGTGAGCGCGCGCATCGAGCTGGATGGCAAGCTGCTGTTTATCACCACTGAACGGCACTCAGTACAGCTCAGTGGCCAGGATCAACAACCGTTGCGCCTGCGTGTAGACGCTGTCACTCACTGATTAACCCATTCAAGGAAGTCGCCCATGCTCCGTCACTCTCTTCGCCTCACTGCCCTGTGCGCCGGCCTGTTGCTCGGTGCCAACGCCATGGCCCTGGACCTTGGCAGCCTGTCCCAAGGTGACGCCAGCGGCGGCCTCAAGGACGCACTGACCCAAGGCGCCCAGATCGCCGTGAAACAACTGGGCGTGCCTGGTGGTTTCAGCAACAACCCGGAAGTGAAGATCGGCCTGCCCGGCAAGCTGGGCAAAGTCGCCGACAAGCTGAAAATGTTCGGTATGGGCGACCAGGTCACGCAACTGGAAACCAGCATGAACAAGGCGGCGGAAACCGCCGTGACCCAGGCGCAGCCCATCCTGGTCAACGCGGTTAAAAACATGAGCGTGACCGACGCCAAAGGCATCCTCACCGGCGGCCAGGATTCGGCGACTCAATACCTGAACAAAAGCAGCCGTGACCAGATCCGTGCCAAGTTCTTGCCGATCGTCAAGGCTGCCACCGACAAGGTCGGCGTGGCCCAGCAGTACAACGCCCTGGCCGGCAAGGCCGCAGCCTTTGGCGCGCTCGATGCGAAAAGCGCCAATGTTGAAAACTACGTGACCGAACAAGCGTTGGATGGCCTGTTCAAGATGATCGCGCAGCAGGAAGAAACCATTCGCAAGAACCCGGCAGCTGCCGCGACCAGCCTGGCGAAGAAAGTCTTCGGCGCACTGTAAACCTTGCCATGAGTCCGGGCAGACGGGGGAGGATCACCTGCCCGGGCTCAAGCCGTTCTCCTGTGGTTAGAAAAATTTTCCTAAACCAAAACCACCGAAAGCGATCATGCCCATAGGCATGACACCGAAGCCTATCGTGACGCTCTTGTTGGGTTTGCAGGCGTCCTTGCAAGGGCCTTTAGGCTTAGATGCGCACGGGGGTTTAGGCTTGGCAGGCGCGCAGGGGTTGCTACTCCACGAAGGTTTGCAGGAGCCCACACTGATATCTATTTTCATAAACACTCCTTGAATCATCAGATTTGAGCGTCCGCCAATAGGTGTGAAAACCTACCGGCGAACGACCTGTCAATCAGGTAATCAATGAGTGGCCCCTCGCCCAGGAAGCGTTCCCGGCTCCGTATTGCCTTTGTGAAAATCCCTACGACAACTTTTTACACGGCCCGTGGCTTGACCCGGAACCATGCCGCGTACAACGCCGGCAAAAACAACAGCGTCAACGCCGTCGCCACAATCAAGCCGCCCATGATCGCCACGGCCATGGGTCCGAAGAACACACTGCGTGACAGCGGAATCATGGCCAGCACCGCCGCCAGCGCCGTTAGCACAATCGGCCGGAAACGTCGCACGGTGGCTTCGATAATCGCCTGCCACGGTGCCAAGCCGGCCTTGATGTCCTGCTCGATCTGGTCCACCAGAATCACCGAGTTGCGCATGATCATCCCCGACAGGGCGATAGTGCCCAACATCGCCACGAAGCCGAACGGCTGGCGGAACACCAACAGGAACAACGTCACGCCGATCAAGCCCAATGGCGCCGTCAGAAACACCATGGCGGTGCGTGAGAAACTGCGCAGTTGCAGCATCAGCAAGGTCAGCACCACCACGATGAACAGCGGCACACCAGCCTTCACCGAGTTCTGGCCACGGGCTGAGTCTTCTACGGTGCCGCCCACTTCGAGCAGGTAGCCATCCGGCAGTTCGGCGCGTACGCCTTCGAGGGTCGGCTGGATTTGCTGGACCAGCGTCGCCGGTTGTTCCTTGCCGTAGATATCGGCGCGGATGGTCACGGTCGGCAAGCGATTACGGTGCCAGATGATGCCTTCTTCGAAGCCGTATTCGAGGGTGGCGATCTGCGACAGCGCCACGCTTTTGCCGTTGTCGGTGGGCACGGCCAGGCTTGGCAGCAACGACAATTCAGTGCGCTCATGCACAGTGCCGCGCAAGAGGATTTCGATCAACTCGTTGTCCTCGCGGTACTGGCTGACGGTGGAGCCGGTCAGTGAACTCTGCAGGAACTTCGACAGGTTAGCGGTGCTCACGCCGAGGGCGCGAGCACGGTCCTGGTCGATATTGAGGTAGACGATCTTGCTCGGTTCTTCCCAGTCCAGGTGCACATTGACCACGTGGGTGTTTTCGCGAACCTTGGTCGCCACTTTCCGCGCCAGCGCACGCACCTCATCGATGTGCTCGCCGGTCACACGGAACTGTACCGGATAGCCCACGGGCGGGCCGTTTTCCAAGCGCGTGACCCGGGAACGCAGGTCGGGGAACTGTTCGTTGAGGGTTTCGATCAACCAGGTGCGCAGGCTCTCGCGCTCTCCGATGGTTTTGGCCAGCACCACAAACTGCGCAAAGCTGGCGGCCGGCAGTTGCTGGTCCAAAGGCAGGTAGAAACGCGGCGAGCCGGTCCCCACATAGGCCACATAGTTGTCGATACCCGCATGGTCCTTGAGCAAGGCTTCCAGGCGTTTGACCTGGTCGGCGGTATTACTCAAGGAGGCGCCTTCGGCCAGTTTCAGGTCGACCATCAACTCCAGGCGACCCGAGGCAGGAAAGAACTGCTGCGGCACAAAGCGGAACAGCGCGACCGAACCGATAAACAGCAGCAGGGTCAGGACGATCACGGTTTTGCGTCGACGCACACACCATTCGACCAAACGTCTTACACGCTGGTAGAAGGGTGTGCCGTAGGGATCCGGACCATCGGCGCCATGTTTGGCTGCGTGAATCTTGGCCAAGTCCGGCAGGAGCTTTTCCCCCAGGTACGGCACAAACACCACGGCGGCCACCCATGAGGCCAGCAGTGCGATGGTCACCACCTGGAAAATCGAGCGGGTGTATTCGCCGGTGCTCGATTGCGCAGTCGCAATCGGCAGGAAGCCCGCTGCGGTGATCAACGTACCGGTCAGCATGGGGAACGCGGTGCTGGTCCAGGCGAAGCTCGCCGCTTTAAGCCGGTCGTAGCCTTGCTCCATCTTGATCGCCATCATTTCCACGGCGATGATCGCGTCGTCCACCAGCAAGCCCAAGGCCAGCACCAAGGCTCCCAGGGAGATCTTGTGCAGTCCGATGCCGAGGTAATACATGGTGGCAAAAGTCATCGCCAGCACCAGCGGAATCGCCAGGGCCACCACCATGCCGGTACGCACACCCAGGGAGAAAAAACTCACCAACAATACGATGGCCAATGCCTCGGCCAGCACTTGGACGAATTCGCCGACGCTGGTTTTCACCGCTGCCGGTTGGTCCGACACCTTGCGCAGTTCCATACCCGCTGGAAGGTTCTTCTGTAGGCGAGCGAATTCACCTTCGAGGGCTTTGCCCAGTACCAGAATGTCGCCGCCGTCACGCATGGCCACGGCCAGGCCGATGGCGTCTGCCCCCATATAACGCATGCGCGGAGCAGGTGGGTCGTTGAAGCCACGGTGGATCTCGGCCACGTCGCCGATGCGGAAGGTGCGATCACCGACACGAATCGGGAAGTTGCGAATCTCCTCCACGCTCTTGAAGTTGCCCGAGACTCGCAGTTGTACCCGCTCGGTCGGGGTTTCAAAGAAGCCCGCGGTGGAGACCGCATTCTGCTCCTGCAGGGCTTGCTGCACCGCCGCCAATGGCAAGCCGAGGGTGGCGAGCTTAAGGTTGGACAACTCGATCCAGATCTTCTCGTCCTGTAGGCCAAGTAGCTCGACCTTGCCCACATCCGGCACACGCTGCAGTTGAATCTGGATGCGGTCGGCGTAGTCCTTGAGCACGGCATAGTCAAAACCGTCGCCGGTCAGGGCGTAGATGTTGCCAAAGGTGGTGCCGAACTCATCGTTGAAAAATGGCCCTTGGATATCCGGTGGCAGGGTCTGGCGAATGTCGCTGATCTTCTTGCGTACCTGATACCAGAGGTCTGGAATCTGTGCCGAGTGCATCGCGTCACGGGCCATAAAGGTGACCTGGGACTCGCCGGGACGGGAGAACGAAACAATGCGCTCGTAGTCGCCGGTCTCCATCAGTTTTTTCTCGATGCGCTCAGTCACCTGGCGCGAGACTTCCTGGGCCGTAGCGCCGGGCCAGTTGGTCTTGATCACCATCGCCTTGAAGGTGAACGGCGGGTCTTCGCTTTGCCCAAGCTTCGTGTAAGACAAAGTGCCGACCACTGCCAGCAGGATCATCAGGAACAGTACGATCTGGCGATTACGCAACGCCCATTCGGAAAGATTGAAACCCATCGGGGACTACTCCTTGGCCGCCAGATTCACAACTCGGTTGGAGCGATCCACCGGGCGCACTTGCTGGCCCTCATGGAGGACATGCACGCCTGCCGCAATCACCCAATCGGTAGGGGCCAAGCCCTCCAATACCGGTACGGTTTTCTCGCCGAAGGCACCGATACGCACGGGGGTGCGCTTCAGGGTGTTATCGGGCTGCACACGCCAGACGTAGGACGCGCCGTTTTCTGCACTCAGAGCCGACAACGGCACCGATAGCGGAATCACACCCTCGGCCTGTATGAAAACCCGGGCACTTTGGCCCAGCTCAGCCGGGACTTTGCCACCCGTGAACGCCACGCGAGCGGCGAAGGTGCGCGACTTGGGGTCGGCGGCGGGAGACAGTTCACGAATGCGTCCGGTAAAGCGTTGGTCCGGCTGGCTCCACAACTCCACCGACACCGGCTGGCCGATCTTGAACCGGCCGAAGCCTTGTTCGGGCAGGCTGATCAACACTTCCCGCTCGCCGTCGGTGGCCAGGGTGAACACGGTCTGGCCAGCGGACACCACTTGACCGACCTCCACCGAACGCTTGGCGACCACACCGTCCTGTGGCGCGCGTAGTACGGCATAACCGGCCTGGTTGCTGGACACGTCGAATTCAGCCTTGATTTGCTTGAGGCGCGCTTCACCTGCTCGGTAGAGGTTTTCGGAATTGTCGTACTGAGAGCGGCTAACCATCTGACGGTCCATCAGGGTCTTGTAGCGATCACGCTCGGTACGCACCAGGCTCAGGTTGGCCTCGGCGGCGGCCACTTGGGCACGGGTCGCTTCCAGTTGCAGGCGCACGTCCTGGGGGTCGAGTTCGGCCAATGGCTGGTTGGCCTTGACCCGCTCACCCTCCTCCACCAGCCGCTTGCTGACCTTGCCACCGATGCGAAACGCCAGGTCCGGCTCATAGCGTGCACGCACTTCACCAGGATAACTGTCCGTTCCCTGCGTCGAAGGTTGTGGCTGCACTACCATGGCCGGGCGGATGGTGGTTTGAGCCGCTTCTTCATGACCGCAAGCGGCCAAGAGGAAAACCAAGCTGGCAGGCAACGCAAGGGGCAGGAAAGTGCTGCGCATGCTGAAGGACCTTTCGCAAATAGAGCTAGGAATAATTATACTGGCCAGTATGTTATTAATACCAAACTCACCAGTCCAGTATTAAAGGTGAAAATGTCCGACAATCCAGTAAACACCAATAGCCCCGGGCGTCCCAAGGACATGGCAAAACGCCAGGC
>NZ_JBOICG010000591.1:0-3524 GCF_050739995.1 Pseudomonas sp.
CGTCTGGGCTGTTGCCGGGCTTGAGGCGGTACACATCTTCACTCAAGTCGCCACGACGTTCAGCGCTAATCAGGGCGACAGGAAACAGGTTGCTGCTGCTTTGCATAATGCTCTTGCACAAAAAAGGGCGGCGTCCGCGAGAATTCCCGCCCTGTACAGATAAGAATGCCGGTCACCCTCAACGAGTGACCGGCACTTTTGACGTGTCGACCTTAGGCGGACGCTTGGCCTTCAGCCAGGAAGAACCAGGTTTCCAGCACGGAATCGGGGTTCAGCGAGACGCTTTCGATGCCCTGCTCCATCAGCCACTTGGCCAGGTCTGGGTGATCGGAAGGGCCTTGGCCGCAGATACCGATGTACTTGCCGGCCTTGTTACAGGCCTGGATGGCATTGGCCAGCAGCTTCTTGACCGCCGGGTTACGCTCGTCGAACAGGTGAGCGATGATCCCGGAATCACGGTCCAGGCCCAATGTCAGCTGGGTCAGGTCGTTGGAGCCGATGGAGAAACCGTCGAAGAACTCAAGGAACTCTTCGGCCAGGATGGCGTTGGACGGCAGCTCGCACATCATGATCACGCGCAGGCCGTTTTCGCCACGGGACAGGCCGTTTTCTGCCAGCAGGTCCACCACCTGGCTCGCCTCGCCCAGGGTGCGTACGAACGGCACCATGATCTCGACGTTGGTCAGGCCCATCTCATTGCGTACACGCTTGAGGGCGCGGCACTCAAGCTCAAAGCAGTCACGGAACGCTTCGCTGATGTAACGCGAGGCACCACGGAAACCCAGCATCGGGTTTTCTTCTTCCGGCTCATAGAGCTTGCCGCCGATCAGGTTGGCGTATTCGTTGGACTTGAAGTCCGACAGACGCACGATGACCTTTTTCGGATAGAACGCCGCCGCCAGGGTGCTGATGCCTTCCACCAACTTCTCGACGTAGAAACCCACCGGGTCGTTGTAGCCGGCAATGCGCTTGTCGACGCTTTCCTTGATGTCCAGCGGCAGGCCGTCGTAGTTCAACAGGGCCTTGGGGTGCACGCCGATCATGCGGTTGATGATGAATTCCAGGCGAGCCAGGCCCACACCGGCGTTCGGCAACTGTGCGAAATCGAAGGCACGATCCGGGTTACCGACGTTCATCATGATTTTGAACGGCAGGTCGGGCATGGCGTCGATGGAGTTTTGCTTGATGTCAAAGCCCAGCTCGCCTTCAAAGATGAAGCCGGTGTCACCTTCGGCGCACGACACAGTCACGCCCTGGCCGTCTTTGAGCAACTGAGTGGCGTTGCCGCAACCCACTACGGCAGGAATCCCCAGCTCACGGGCGATGATCGCCGCGTGGCAGGTACGCCCGCCACGGTTGGTGACGATGGCGCTGGCGCGTTTCATCACCGGCTCCCAATCCGGGTCGGTCATGTCGGAGACCAGTACGTCGCCTGGCTGGACTTTGTCCATTTCGGACACATCCTTGATGATCCGCACCTTGCCCGCGCCGATGCGCTGGCCGATGGCACGGCCTTCTACCAGCACGGTGCCGGTTTCTTTCAGCAGGTAACGTTCCATGACGTTGGCCGAGGTACGGCTCTTCACGGTTTCCGGACGAGCCTGCACGATGTACAGCTTGCCGTCGTCACCGTCCTTGGCCCACTCGATGTCCATCGGGCACTTGTAGTGCTTTTCGATGATCATCGCTTGCTTGGCCAGCTCACTGACTTCAGCGTCGGTCAGACAGAAACGCGCACGCTCGGCCTTGTCGACTTCAACGGTTTTCACCGAGCGACCGGCCTTGGCCTCGTCGCCGTAGATCATCTTGATGGCCTTGCTGCCGAGGTTGCGGCGCAGGATGGCCGGGCGACCCGCTTCGAGGGTGCCCTTGTGTACGTAGAACTCGTCCGGGTTGACCGCGCCCTGTACGACGGTTTCGCCCAGGCCGTAGGCGCCGGTGATGAACACCACGTCACGGAAACCGGATTCGGTGTCCAGGGTAAACATTACGCCGGCAGTGCCGGTTTCCGAACGCACCATGCGCTGCACACCGGCAGACAGGGCCACCAGCTTGTGGTCGAAACCTTGGTGCACACGGTAGGAAATAGCGCGATCGTTGAACAGCGAGGCAAAGACTTCCTTGGCCGCGCGGATCACGTTTTCCACGCCGCGGATGTTCAGGAAGGTCTCTTGCTGACCGGCGAAGGAGGCGTCCGGCAAGTCTTCAGCAGTCGCCGAGGAGCGCACGGCAACGGCCATGTCCGGATTCCCGGCCGACAGCGTGGCGAAGGCGGTGCGGATTTCTGCGTTGAGCTTCTCAGGGAACTCGGCGTCCATGATCCATTGGCGGATCTGGGAACCGGTCTTGGCCAGGGCGTTGACGTCGTCGACGTCCAGAGCGTCCAGCGCTGCGTGGATCTGAGCGTTGAGGCCGCTCAGTTCGAGGAAATCGCGGTAAGCCTGGGCCGTGGTGGCAAAACCACCGGGCACCGACACACCAGCGCCTGCAAGATTACTGATCATCTCGCCGAGGGATGCGTTCTTGCCCCCCACGTGCTCTACATCATGGACGCCGAGCTTATCGAGGGAAACTACGTACTCTACCAAGGTGATCTCTCCACTTTCTGTGTTGGAAAAGCTCAGGACGCTGGCTGCTCAGTAGGAGCAATCGCCAGCGCTTGTGGCCTGGACCTGGAAAATAAGTGAGAATGCGGCCCACTGCGGGACGGCAAAATCGCGCCTATCATATCCAAGATTCGCCATCAGCTTAAGGCCCAGGGCTCAAATGAAACGATCTGCTTTCTTTATCTCCGACGGCACCGGCATTACAGCCGAAACATTGGGTCAAAGCCTGCTCGCGCAGTTCGAAAACATTACCTTCGCCAAATTCACACGGCCCTATATCGACAGCGTGGATAAAGCGCGGGCCATGGTACAACAAATCAATCTGGCGGCTGAAAAAGACGGTTTTCGCCCGATCATTTTCGACACCATCGTCAATCAGGATATTCGTGAGATCCTGGCGACTTCGAATGGTTTCATGATCGACATCTTCTCCACGTTCCTGGCGCCGCTGGAACAAGAACTGAGTGAACATTCCTCATACTCCGTGGGCAAGTCCCATTCCATTGGTCACAACTCCAACTATATGGAGCGCATCGAGGCGGTGAACTTCGCCCTCGACAACGACGACGGTGCCCGCACCCACTACTACGACAAGGCCGATCTGATCCTGGTGGGCGTGTCCCGCTGCGGCAAGACCCCGACCTGCCTGTACATGGCGATGCAATTCGGTATCCGCGCGGCCAACTACCCGTTGACCGAAGACGACATGGAGCACCTGACCCTCCCGGCGGCCCTGCGTGCGCATTCGCACAAACTGTTCGGCCTGACCATCGACCCGGACCGCCTCACGGCCATTCGTAACGAACGCAAGCCCAACAGCCGTTACTCCAGCTACGCCCAGTGTGAATTCGAAGTACGCGAGGTGGAAAATCTATTCCGTCGCGAGAATATTGCGCACATCAATTCCACGCATTTTTC
>NZ_JBOICG010000592.1:0-2792 GCF_050739995.1 Pseudomonas sp.
TCAGGTTGCGGGTGATCTTCGGGCTCTTGAGTACGATGCCCGGCAGGATTGCTCGCGGCACCGGCTTGCCGGCAGCCTTGTCGGCCAGGGCGAACACGCGCTTGTAGAGCGTGGTGTCTTCAAAATCCAGCTGTTCGCCCTGCTCCAACTGGCTGCGAATGCTCGGGTTGCGCATATCCAACTTCGAACCCAGCGAACGCACCGCCAGCTCGGTGGTGCCCGGCAGCAATGACCCGTAGCGAATCAAGTCTCCGTCCAACGCCAGTTCGGTGCCCGTAACACGGCTGACGGCAGCCTGGAATGCGGCATTGCGGCTGGCATACCAACCGGCATTGAAATCGGCAAAGCGATACAGCGGCTGGTCGTAGCTCACCGGGTAACCGAGCAGATGAGTGATGCCAAAATACATGCCGCCACGTCGGGTGAAGACTTCCCGGCGAATCGTGCTATCCACCGTGTAGGGATAACCCCGCGCATGTTGCTGCGCAAAGTCGATACTCACCTGCATCGGGCCGGCGGTGTGTACCGGGTTGAAGCCGCCAAACAATGTGTTGCCCAGCGGCACCATGCTGATGAAGTCATCGAAGATACCGCTCAGGTCCTTCTCAGTACGCGCGGCACTCAGGCGCTCGGCGTAGGACTTGCCGGTGGGCGAGCGCAATTGCAGCGTGGTGCGAATCACGAATGCCGGCACATGGACCTTGCCGGCGCGACGCAGGATTTCATCCTGGGCGATCTTGCCCATGTTCGGCACAGGTGGGTCGACCTGATAAGTGGACTCCTGCTCGGTAACCGCCAGCACGGCACAGATGTTTTCGGTACTGGGGTAGATCTTCTGGGTGTCGAAGGCCGTGTAGATGTCTTGAGCCCAACCACTGCGGTCCGGCACCGACGCCGGCAGCAGGCGCACGATCTGCGCTTTCACGTCAGCCTCGCTGCGTGGCGGCTGTTGCGGGTTGCGCGTAGTGGAGCAACCGGCCAGCACCAACAACGTGGTGAGACACAGGATCAGACGGCTTGGATACATGGGGCTTCCTTGAACGGCGACGGGCCGGGCATTGCGGATATCGACAGGTAAGTCTAACCGGGGTTCGCTGATTTGCTGAGCGCGCCCTCACTACAGAGTGTGCCGAGCGGTTTGCGTGAGGAGTACGCAAGCCACTGAAACATCCCACGTTATAGCCGGACAAGCTCTGCATACCGCCTTAAAAAACCTCTGCAAAGTCCTTCGCCTCATCACACAGTGCGAGGGATTGCAGATGGTTTTTCTTTTTTGTGCGTGGGTTGATTGGGCAACTTCAGACGCACCTTCCGTGGGGAGAACTCACGGATGACCCACGCCGCACACATTGCCCATATCGAACATGAGCTGGATGGCTTTCATCAGAGTCTGGCGGAGTACCGAAAACAGATGGTCGCCTGGTATGCGCGGACGCTGGATTCGGTCAGCCATGCGGCGGATATGCCATCGCTGCTGGGGATGGAGCGGGTGTTGCGGGTCGGCGCCTCGCAGCAGTCGGTGAGTCTTTCCGATGCGGACTTTTCTACCGTCGCCCGTTGCCCTATAGGCGGTGTGCTGGAGATCGAGAGCACATTCGAGTCGGTGTATGACGTGCCGATCGGCGATATCCCGGTTGAAGTCATTGGGCTGGATGACGGCAGTTCTACCGTCGTCATGCTGGATGAGCATGGCAAGGGCTCTCACCACTGCGCCGCAGGCGAGCGCTATCAGGTGCGGGTACAAGGCGGGGTTTCAGGCGAACAGGTCGACGCGTTGTTCGCCTCCTATGCCGGGCTGACGGCAGATCTGGAGCAATGGCTTCGTTCGCAATGGGAGGGGTTCCGCCCCCATTGGGAGGTCTCAACGGCCAGTGCGATTGGCAGCGGCCTGCTGGCGGGCAGTTGGGCGGCGATCAGAGACGCATGGGACAGCATCAAGCTGGTGCAAGCGATTCTCGAAGACCCGTTGAAATTCACCGAACAACTGGGAGCTGAGGCGGCGAAGCTGGCTCAACTGGCCACCGATGCCCCCAAGGTCATGGAACAGGCGATGCTGCTGGCCAGTGATGAGGCAGCGCTGTACCTGATGATGCGCACGGCGATGATCTGGCTGGACGCATTGCCTCCGGGCGAGATGGCCGAAGTGGCTGCTGGTTTTCTGGTCTCGTTGCTGATCGATCTTGTGATTGGTGCGGTGTTGAGCATCGCACTGCCAGCGGCGGGTGTGGCTTATCTGAGTGTGCGGCTGGCCAAGTACGGCGCGCGACTCGTTGACGCCGTTGTTGGCTTTGTTCAAAGCCTGCTTGCGATTCTGAAGAGTTTTATGCAAGCCGTGGATCGCTACAAGGCAGTGGCGGTTCGCGGCGTGGTCGGCGGGCTGAAGCAAGGCCGGATGCAGATGCGCTGGAGGGCACAGCAGAACGCGGTGCTGAAGCAGAAAGAGCATGTCGACGATGTGCCAGCTTCGGGCAAGAACCTGAATGGCGATGCCTCGGCCAGTGCGGACAAGACCGCTACCCACGGCTGCCCAGTGTCGATGGTAACCGGCGAGGAATTGCTGACCCTCACCGATGGCACGTTGGACGGTGTGTTGCCGTTTGAGTGGACGCGGTTGTATCGCACCAGCGCGGTGGAACTGGATTGCGGGCTCGGGTTTGGCTGGAGTCATGCGCTGGCGCATCGGTTGGTGGTCTCAGGCGACTCGGTGGTGTGGACCGACCATGAGAACCGCTCCACTGAGTTTCCTTTGCCCAGCGAGTTACGGCCTGCGATCACCAATAGCCTGGCCGAAG
>NZ_JBOICG010000593.1:0-3531 GCF_050739995.1 Pseudomonas sp.
CCACTAGAGACATGTCTCAAAAACGTCGGACAGGTCGTGAAGGCGTGAAAATAAAGATGGGCAAGGACAATGGAGTGCTTGGAAAAAGCGTGGAGGCTTATCGTTCCGAGACCTCGGGCAAGACAAGACTTGTCTCAAATAGTGCATCGGTCGCCGACTTTAGCGGCCTCCCGCTTGATGCTGAACTTTAACTTGCGCTATAAACACCATTCTGAAAATTCGCTACTTATCATTTCAGGTTAAGTATTTAGAAAAACGCCATCACCGTATCTGCAAATGTCTTTCTGGGGATTAGAGGACATGATGAGTGCAAAAAAACACTGAGCATCCAGAGCACCATGCTCTGTAGTAGGTACCGAACACAGCAAGTGACACGCCTGACTTCATTCCGGGCACAGTGAGTGACACACAACACATTAGCGAATATATAAATGAAGAAAAAAGTAATATTAATTGATCGTCACCCCCTGATTTATGTTGGACTGGAAAAAATACTCAAGGAGCATGGCTACCAGTTGATCAACGGGTACAGTAAAGGTGAAGACATTTACACGGTCATTCTACAAAATCAGCCTTCATTCATAATAATTGACATCACCCAGCCACTGATTTGCGCTGCAGAATTTCTTCGCGTTGCCAGCACACTGAATATAAAAGCCAAAATCATTGTTTTCTCTGAATACGAAAACGTGCACAACCAGAGGGAGTGCCTGGCTTCAGGCATTAACGCCTACATCCCTAAACGTTTGGATTCTCGCGAGATCATAAACGCAATGGCCGCCTTGGAAAGGGGGGAAAAGTATTATCCCGCGCTAGGAAGGGCGCAGATATCCGTTCAGATTGACGACTTCGACAGCTTCATCAAAGACAACCTCACAGAACGCGAGCAGTTGATCCTCAAAAAACTGTCAGCCGGCTACTCCAACAAGGAAATTTCCGGCCAGCTACACCTGAGTAACAAAACGGTCAGCACGCATAAAAAAAGTCTGTTTAAAAAGCTTTGCACAGACAGTCTTGTTCAAGCCGTCGATATAGCCAGACTCCACGCGCTCCCGTGATTTGATTTCGTAATGACTGCATTTCTTCGTAACCCCGTCGAGCCCCTCTCTGCACCGGCAGTAGAGAAGCGTAGGGACACGGGAGCCCGTTCAGCGCTTGCTGCTGATCGATGTGGATGCGTCCGACCTGTGGATTTTCGCTTGCCCAGGCAGCGCTGAACCGGGAAGCTGGGCGAGTCATTCACCGAACGGAGAGTACCCGCCTTGGATTGGCCCACCCTGCTGACTCGCGAACGCCTTGGAAAACCGCTGCACAGCCCTGAAGAACTGGGCCGCAGCCCGTTTCACAAAGACCATGACCGCATCATCTTCTCGGGTGCGTTTCGGCGCCTGGGGCGCAAGACCCAAGTGCATCCGGTATCGAGCAACGACCATATCCACACGCGCCTGACCCACTCACTGGAAGTCAGTTGCGTTGGCCGCTCACTCGGCATGCGCGTGGGGGAGACCTTGCGCAGCGCCCTGCCCGACTGGTGCGAGCCGAGCGACCTGGGCATGGTGGTGCAATCAGCCTGCCTGGCCCATGACATCGGTAACCCACCCTTCGGGCATTCCGGTGAAGATGCCATTCGCCACTGGTTTCAGCAGGCTGCCGGGCGTGGCTGGCTGGATGACATGACCAGCGCCGAACGCAATGACTTCCTCAATTTTGAAGGCAATGCCCAAGGTTTTCGAGTACTGACCCAACTGGAATACCATCAGTTTGACGGAGGTACGCGGCTGACCTACGCCACCTTGGGCACCTACCTGAAATACCCCTGGACTGCCCGTCACGCAGACTCCCTGGGCTACAAGAAACACAAGTTCGGTTGCTACCAGAGCGAGCTGCCGATTCTTGAGCAAATTGCCCACAAACTCGGGCTGCCACAACTGGAAGAACAACGCTGGGCGCGTCATCCGCTGGTCTACCTGATGGAAGCGGCGGACGACATCTGCTACGCCCTGATCGACCTGGAAGATGGGTTGGAGATGGAGCTGCTGGACTACGCCGAGGTCGAATCGCTGTTGCTTGATCTGGTAGGCGATGACCTGCCACAGACCTATCGACAGCTGGGCCCACTGGACTCCCGTCGACGCAAACTGGCGATCTTGCGCGGCAAGGCGATCGAGCACCTTACCAACGCAGCGGCACGGGCGTTTGTCGAACAGCAGGACGCCTTGCTGGCCGGCACCCTGCCTGGCGATCTGGTCGAGCACATGCACGGACCAGCCAAGCGCTGCGTACTCGATGCCAAAGACATGGCGCGCAAGAAAATCTTCCAGGACAAGCGCAAGACGCTGCATGAAATCGGCGCTTACACCACCCTGGAAATCCTGTTGAATGCGTTTTGTGGCGCAGCCCTGGAACAACACGGCGGGCGCACGCCGTCGTTCAAGAACCGGCGCATCCTCGATTTGCTGGGTAATAGCGCACCGGACCCCGCCTGGTCGTTACATGCGTCATTCCTGCGCATGATCGACTTTATCGCCGGCATGACCGACAGTTACGCCACCGAAATGGCACGTGAGATGACAGGGCGCTCCAGCCCTCAATAAAGCACCAATCAAGCAGCCTGTTCCCTGAAAAGAATAGCCCTACGAAGGGAACAGAGCGGCCTGATCGAATTCGTACAGGCAATCGAAGAATAATCTCGCGCCCTCCAAGCGGGCCAGGCAAACAACTCCTACATTCCTTCGATGCTTGACTCACTGCGTGCTCCCTATGCCCAGACACCCTCTTCGTATTCTTGTGGTGGAGGACCATCCCTTTCAACTCCTTGCCACCCAGTGCCTACTCAAAAGCTTCGGCTTCGATCAACTGACGCCAGTGGAAAATGCAGAACAAGCCCTGCATACAATGACCCAGTCCGAATTACCCTTCGACCTGATGCTTTGCGACCAATGCCTGCCAGACCTGCCCGGACTCGAACTGATAGAGATAGCCAGCCGTAGCGGCTTTATTAGCGGAGCGATTTTGCTCAGTGGGTTACCTACCGTCGAATTGATCAACCTCGCTATTCAAGCTGCGCAACGAAGGCTGCCACTCTTGGGATATTTATCTAAGCCGTTGAACAAAGACAGCCTTGAAAAACTAATAACATCGCACCAGGAAATGTAGGACGTTAAACATTTCAACTGATGAATTTTGGTATAGCACGCAACGTAAATCCCCAGCGACTCCCGTTCATTGCTTTCGCACCCAAAATGTACACCCTCCACTTCACAAGCATGCAACAACTGGTAGGTGCAATCCTCTTTTAATGTAGGATTTTTCTTGTTTTATGTCTAGGCCATCAGCGCCGACCCTCCTGGCTCATCTTCTGAGCTAATGTGCCCGCTTTATTTGCATCTGCGCGGAACGTGATCATGAATACTGTTTTTATTATTGACGACCACCCTGTTATACGACTTGCCATTAGAATGTTACTGGAACACGAAGGTTACAAAGTCGTTGGAGAAACAGACAATGGCTGCGATGCCATACAAATGGTCC
>NZ_JBOICG010000594.1:0-20608 GCF_050739995.1 Pseudomonas sp.
GGTCAAATGTGGGAGCTGGCTTGCCTGCGAAAGCGGCGGCACTGCCGATGAATAGGCCGCCTGTGCCGCCGCCTTCGCAGCCTCGCTAAAGCTCGACAGCTCCCACAGGAAATTGCCGATACGGCCATTGCGTCTGACGCATGTTTGCCAGCGACACAGGTCAAATGTGGGAGCTGGCTTGCCTGCGAAAGCATCACCGCGGTGTCACTGACACACCGAGGGCCCGCATCGCAGGCCAGCTCCCACATTGGTTTACAGCCTTTGAACTATGCTGTCCCTCACACACCTTGTGTCGAGGGATGTATGGACGATCCAGTCAACAACAAGCCCCCTACCTTCTGGCAAATGCTGCACAGTGTGATGGCGGCGGCGTTTGGCGTGCAGAGCGGCAAGAATCGCGCCCGCGACTTCACCCACGGCAAGCCCAGCCACTTTGTGATCCTGGGCATTCTGTTCACCGCTGTGTTTGCCTTGACGCTGTTCGGTATCGTCAAGCTAGTGCTGCATCTGGCTGGCGTTTAGCGCAACAGCAGTTGCAGGCTGAACGGATAACGGTAGGACACTGGCTTGCCGACAGCAGAAAGTGCCTGGAAATCGACCGACGCCTGAGGGCCCAGCAGGCGCTGTGCCTGGGTAGCATCAATCAGTTGGAACAACGTTTCCTTACGGTCGCGCCCGCCATAGGCATTGATGTCGACACCCTTGGCATCGTCATTGATCAACACCATCGCCCACCCGCCCAGAGTGAAATGCCCCGCCACCAGCGTACTCAACCGGCCATCCAGTCGCGCCTGCAAGATCTCCGGTGAACTGTTCACCGCACTGAACAACGCATCCTTTCCCGGTACTCGCCCGCTGTCCTCAAGCGCCTGCATGGCCCCCAGCGCCATCTCATCGTTGGCCGACCATACCAGCGTGGTCTGCGGGTAGCGCTTGAACAATTGAGTGGCTTGCTCGAAGGCGCGCTGGCGACTCCATTCACCGTAGACCAACTGGCGCAGGCGCACCTCGGGGTGCTCGGCCAGCGCTCGACGCAGCCCCTGCTCACGCAATTGCGCGGCCGGGGTGTTCTTGGCACCGGAAAACGCCAACAGGTCGATGGAGGTGCCTGGCCCTACCGGGCCGTGCTGGCGCAGCAGATCACTCAACATCAGGTAACCGGCCTGCTCATCGTCGGCCACCATGCTACAAAGCCAATCGATGCCACTGCCGAGCAATTGCGCCTGGTCAGCCGTCAGCGCGTTATTCACGATCAGCAGCTTGACCCCACTGCCCTGGGCCATGCGCAGAATCTGCGGCGCAACGTACTGCTCGTTCACCAGCACCAGGTAATCCGGCCGCTCGCCGCCTTGCAACGCTTCCCGGGCCTGGACGAGCGTGTTGCGGGCATCACGCTCGGAATAACGCACACGCAAATGCAAGCCGAGGTCCTTGGCCGCGGCCTGCATGAATTGCGCATAGCTGACCCAGAAGGTTTCCGTCGACATGCCAGGGTTGAGAAACACCACCGACGTGGCATGGGCCAGCGCCCCATACGTCGATCCCAGCAACCACACACACGTAATCAGAACCTTCAACATGGTTGTCCGAGCCTTGAAACATTGACTGCCATGATAGTGGCATTGCGACAGTCAATCGAGGCTCATTCAACACCCTTTTTACTGGTGGCTCACCCAGAACACGGCAGTGCCAACCACCAGGATAATCAGGAACAAAATCGCCCAGGCATCAACGGTACTGTCGGGTTTACGGGCTTTGGTTGAATTGCTCATCGCATCGCCTCTTGTCGGTTTTATAGGTGATTGCACGAAGACACGAGCACAGTAAAGTTGATGATTGCCCGCATGACAAATGTGGGTATCGCGATAACGGTTCTCATTAGTCAGTTTGGTTATTTACATATACCCAAACATCACTTTTGCGCATATACGCAAACTGGTATCGTGCGCCGGCTCCGTTGGGAGTGCGCGGCCGTGCGCGCAGATTTGCCGAGAACAGGACCTATATGTACGTATACGACGAATACGATCAGCGCATCATCGAGGACCGCGTCAAGCAGTTCCGTGATCAGACCCGACGCTATCTGGCAGGTGAACTGAGCGAAGAAGAGTTCCGCCCTCTGCGCCTGCAAAATGGCCTTTATGTTCAGCGCTTTGCGCCGATGCTGCGGGTAGCCGTGCCCTATGGCCAACTGACTTCGCGCCAGATGCGCATGATGGCCAAGATTGCCCGCGACTATGACAAAGGCTATGCCCACATCAGTACGCGCCAGAACGTACAGTTCAACTGGCCGGCCCTGGAAGATGTGCCGGACATCCTGGCTGAACTGGCCACCGTGCAGATGCACGCCATTCAGACCAGCGGTAACTGCCTGCGCAACGTGACCACCGACCAATTCGCCGGTGTAGCTGCCGACGAGTTGATCGACCCACGCCCTTGGTGCGAAATCGTCCGCCAATGGACCACCTTTCACCCTGAATTCGCCTACCTGCCGCGTAAGTTCAAGATCGCCATCAATGGCTCGACCTCGGACCGCGCAGCGATCGAAGTGCACGACATCGGCCTGGAGCCGGTGTACAACGCAGCCGGCGAGCTGGGCTTTCGCGTGCTGGTCGGTGGCGGCCTGGGCCGTACTCCGGTGGTCGGTGCCTTCATCAACGAGTTCCTGCCGTGGCAGGACCTGTTGAGCTACCTTGATGCCATCCTGCGGGTCTACAACCGCTATGGCCGTCGTGACAACAAGTACAAGGCCCGGATCAAGATCCTGGTGAAAGCGCTGACCCCTGAGGTATTTGCCCAGAAAGTCGACGCCGAGATGGAGCACCTGCGCGGCGGCCAGACCACCCTCACCGAAGCCGAAGTGCACCGTGTAGCCAAACACTTCGTCGACCCTGAATACAAGGCCCTGAGCAATCAGGACGCCGAGTTTGCAGCGCTGGATAAAGAACACCCGGGTTTTGCCCGCTGGCGTGCGCGCAACACCCTGGCACACAAGCAGCCGGGTTATGTCGCCGTGACCCTGTCGCTGAAACCTACCGGGGTGGCGCCGGGTGATATCACTGACAAACAGCTGGACGCCGTCGCCGACCTCGCCGACCGCTACAGCTTCAGCCAACTGCGCACCTCCCACGAGCAGAACATCATTCTCGCGGATGTGGAACAAAGCCAACTGTTCACCCTGTGGGGCGAACTGCGCGAGGGCGGTTTCGCCACGCCGAACATCGGCCTTTTGACCGACATCATCTGCTGCCCAGGCGGCGACTTCTGCTCCCTGGCCAACGCCAAATCGATCCCGATTGCCGAGTCGATCCAGCGCCGCTTCGATGACCTGGACTACCTGTTCGACATCGGCGAGCTGGACTTGAACATCTCCGGCTGCATGAACGCCTGTGGTCACCACCACGTCGGCCACATCGGCATCCTGGGCGTGGACAAGAAAGGCGAAGAATTCTACCAAGTGTCCCTGGGTGGCAGCGCCAGCCGCGATGCGAGCCTGGGCAAGATCCTCGGCCCATCCTTCGCCCAGGAAGCCATGCCCGAGGTGATCGGCAAGCTGATCGACGTGTACATCGAACAGCGCACCGAAGATGAACGCTTCATCGACACCTACCAGCGCATCGGCATCGACCTGTTCAAGGAGCGCGTCTATGCAGCGAATCATTAAAAACAACGAAGTCCTCGACGAAACCTGGCACTTGCTGCCCAAGGACGCGAGCTTCGACGGCATCTCCAACTGCGACGACCTGATCGTGCCGCTGGCCCTGTGGCGCGAACACGGCCATGCCCTCAAGGCTCGCGATGGCGGCCTGGGCGTATGGCTGGACGCCGATGAAGAAGCCGAAGAAATTGGCGAGGACGTGGCGCACTTCCAGGTCATCGCCCTGAACTTCCCGGCCTTCACCGACGGTCGCAACTACTCCAATGCCCGTCTGCTGCGTGACCGTTACGGTTACAAAGGCGAGCTGCGCGCCATTGGCGACGTGCTGCGCGACCAATTGTTCTACCTGCACCGCTGCGGGTTCGATGCCTTCGCCTTGCGCGCCGACAAAGACCCGTACGAAGCGCTGGAAAGCCTCAAGGACTTCTCGGTGACCTATCAGGCCGCTACCGATGAACCGTTGCCGCTGTTCCGTCGCCGATAACGCTTGGCAAATGAAAAAGCCCTGGCATGCCAGGGCTTTTTTGTGGCCGTCATGACGCAATCTTCATACTAAAGGGTGAACATCCGCCTGGATCGAACTGTCCTCTACTGATCAGCAGCTTTTAACCTCACTGACGATTGGAGTTCTTCATGGCGAAAATCAACCTGGCCCAGCAACTGGCGAGCACCCTTGAACAGGCGGGCATCAAACGCATCTGGGGTTTGACCGGCGACAGCCTTAACGGCCTGACTGACGCCCTGCGCACGATGGAGAGCATCGAGTGGATGCACGTTCGCCACGAAGAAGTCGCTGCGTTCGCCGCAGGTGCCGAAGCCGCCTCCACCGGTGAGTTGGCCGTATGCGCCGGTAGTTGCGGCCCGGGCAACCTGCACTTGATCAATGGCCTGTTCGATTGCCATCGCAACCATGTGCCCGTGCTGGCTATCGCCGCGCAAATTCCGTCCTCGGAAATCGGCCTCAACTACTTTCAAGAAACCCATCCTCAGGAGCTGTTCAAGGAGTGCAGCCACTTCGTCGAGCTGGTGAGTAACCCCGCGCAGATGCCCGAAGTGCTGCACCGCGCCATGCGCTCGGCGATCCTCAATCGCGGCGTGGCGGTGGTGGTGCTTCCAGGGGATGTGTCGCTGCTGGAAGTCGAAGACAAACTCAAGCCCTGGCCCGCCCTGCACGCGCCGCGCACCCTGCCCGCCGAACAGGACCTGCAACGCCTCGCCGACCTGCTCCAGGGCAGCCAGAAAGTCACCCTGCTGTGTGGCAGCGGCTGTGCCGGTGCCCATGCCCAAGTAATCGCCTTGGCTGACGCCCTCGGGGCGCCCGTGGTGCACGCCTTGCGCGGCAAGGAGCATGTGGAGTGGGACAACCCGTTCGACGTGGGCATGACTGGTCTGATCGGCTTCAGCTCGGGCTACCACGCCATGCTCAACTGCGACACGCTGGTCATGCTCGGCACCGACTTCCCCTACCGTCAGTTCTACCCGACTGACGCCAAGATCATTCAGGTCGACCGCAACCCGCAGGCCCTCGGCCGTCGCGCCACCTTGGACCTGGGCATCGCCGCCGATGTCAGCGAGACCATCGATGCACTGTTGCCCCGCTTGACCCGCAAGAGCGATCGCAGCTTTCTCGACACCTCATTGAAACACTATGAGAAAGCGCGCCAGGGGCTGGATGACCTGGCCCAGCCATCAAAAGCCAACCGACCGATTCATCCACAATACGTCGCTCGCTTACTCAGTGAACTGGCAGACGATGATGCGATTTTTACTGCCGATGTGGGTTCGCCGACCGTTTGGGCTGCACGCTACCTGAAGATGAACGGCAGGCGTCGTCTGATCGGCTCGTTCAATCACGGCTCCATGGCCAATGCCATGCCCCAGGCCATCGGTGCCCAAGCGGCATTTCCCGGGCGCCAGGTGATTTCGATGTCCGGCGACGGCGGGTTCACCATGTTGATGGGGGATTTCATTTCCTTGACCCAGTTGAACCTGCCGGTGAAAGTCATCGTGTTCAACAACTCATCCCTGGGTTTTGTCGCCATGGAAATGAAAGCAGCAGGTTACCTGGATACCGGCACCGAGCTGAAAAACCCAGATTTCGCGGCGATGTCCAACGCCATGGGTATCCTGGGGATTCGCGTGGAGCAATCCGAAGACCTGGAGCCGGCGCTGCGTCGTGCCCTGGCGCATAACGGGCCGGTTTTAGTCGACGTGGTTACCGCTTCGCAGGAATTGGTCATGCCGCCCAGCATCAAGCTTGAGCAAGCCAAGGGGTTCAGCCTGTATATGCTCAAGGCAGTCATGAGTGGGCGTGGCGACGAGGTGATTGAACTGGCGCGCACCAACTGGCTGCGCTGATCTGAAAATGTGGGAGGGGCTTGCCCCTCCCACATTGGATTACACGGCCAAGTCAGGCTTTTTGTTTTTCCACCCATTTTGCGTAGGCGTCGATGAAGGCCTGCAGGAATGGCTTGGTTTTCTCCGAGACCTTGCCCGCCTCATCAAACACACTGCCCGCGCCGCCCAGGTAGGCTTCCGGCTGCTGCATGCAAGGCACATCCAGGAACACCAGGGACTGGCGCAGATGATGGTTGGCGCCAAAACCACCAATGGCGCCCGGCGATACGCTGATGATCGCCCCAGGCTTGCCGCTCCAGGCGCTTTTGCCATAAGGGCGGGAACCCACGTCGATGGCATTCTTCAACGGCGCGGGCACGGAACGGTTGTATTCCGGGGTCACGAACAGCACCGCGTCGGATGAGCTCACTTGTTGACGGAAAGTACTGTAGGCTGCCGGCGGCGCACCTTGGTCGATGTCCTCGTTGTAGAGCGGCAAATCGCCAATTTCTACAATGTTCAACTTGAGGTTGGCCGGGGCCAGTTCGGCCAATGCCAGGGCGACCTTGCGGTTGATCGACTCTTTTCTCAAGCTGCCAACCAGGACGGCAATCGTGTAGACCTTGCTCATTGAGGTTTTCCCGACGTCTGACTAAAGGAGTGTGTAGTTATAGAGCCTCCGTGGCGTGTTCACCAGCAGGTTTTGATAATCCCCCAGCCGTTTGCCACGCAACACTACGCGTAGGAAACGTCTGAAACATTCAACGAATAGTATTTTTTTCCTATAGGTAAACTACCCCGCTCCATGACGGTCTACAGAACCGCAAATCGAGTGTTTATCTCCAGAGGTTCTAAACAGATGGCTGCAGTACTTGTCGGACAGTTCCATGCCAGAGACGCAGAGGGACGCGTGTATTCGGTGCATGAGTTCCAGGAATCCAACCCGGCGCAGGACAGCCAGGCTGGCTCGACGCCTTCCACCACCTACAAGTTGGCCATTGGCGACCGCGTAGAAAAACTGGAAGGTGATGAATTCAAATTGATTCAGTCAGGCACGATCATCGTGCGCGAATCGCCAACCACCCTCGCCTCATAAGACCCCGCCTGGTCGACCTGCTCAGTCCTGGCCCTTGACGCCATTGACTGGGCCGGGGGTCACCGATTACGTATCTCCGTCACCTCGATACCCTGCTCACCGTCAACTTGCTTGAGCGTCACCATCAACTGCCCTCTCTCGCCCTCGACGACAAACATCGAACGTTTGTATCCCGATGCGTTGCTGGTGGGGTAAGCGACAACCTGCCTGACCAACGCCATTTCCAATACAGCACCCACGCGTTCGCTCACCGGCTCTTGGGCGCGGATAAAAGCTTCGAGTGCGAGGGTTTCAGGCGAGTGTTCTTCGTAATTGTTCAAGAGATAAGCAGCCGCACACCCCACGGTTACCAGCACCAGGAGTTGTTTGGCCGTCACCCCGAAAAAGTTCGTGGGTAGAGGCATTCGAGACCAGACCTATTGTTGTTTTAAGTGCCGAGTCGTCGGCATTGGTCGTTGATGATCAGACGCGTCATTCTAATCAGGTCGCCAGGTAATGCCAGATCTATCAGAGGTCGCCGTAGGTAATATCTTTGTTTTCCCCGACACCGCCCAGCGTGCGGTCCTTGCCGAACGAGAACAAGTCAAAGGGTGTATTGGGCTGGTTCGACGGATAGTGATACTGGTAGGCAACACCCCAAGGGTCCATCAGCAAGTCCTCGCTGATATAAGGGCCTTGCCATTTCGACTCGCCGGCCGGTTGCCGAGTGAGCGCTTCCAACCCTTCGTCATCGCTGGGATAGCGGCCGATGTCTTGATGAAAGCGTTCGATAGCCCCGCCCAACTGACTCACTTGGGCTTTCGCGCTGGCTATCTCGGCCAAGTTCACATCACCAAACAAGCGTGGCCCCAAGGCCAGGGCCAATAGGCCAATGATGAGTAGCCCCACCAATATCGCCCAGCGCGTATAGCCACGTTGGCTGTGCTGCTGTCCATTGACTGTCTTTGATCCGGGCACTGGAACACTCCCTGATGATCCTCGGTTCGTACGCTCTTTATAGGGCCTGCTCATTGCAGTTGCACGCACGATTTACAGCGCAAGACTCGCTCTTTTCCCACAGCCATTGAAACCCCGTCCTGCGCACCCTAGACTCCGGCGATGCGTTTACGTCATATCGAAGTGATTCAAGCCATCTTGCAAACCGGACACCTCGGCACCGCTGCCGAATGGTTGCAACTCCCCGTGGGCGATGTGGATGCCGCGCTCAAGGACGCCGAGCAGCAATTGGGCTTCATGCTGTTTGCCAGTGTACGCGGGCGTTTGCAAGCCACCCGCGAGACCCTTGAGTTGCAGGCTGAAATCGCCCACCTGTACGAAGCGCTGGAGCCCGTGCAACGCCTGGCCAGCCGCTTGAAGCACCACCATGCCCCTACCCTGCGGGCCTTGTGCACTCCGCCCCTGGCCAACCAGTTGCTGCCGCAAAGTATCGCCGTGCTGCGCCGACGCTTCCAGGACACGCCGTGCAACCTGTCGAGCCAGCCGACCCGCGAGATTGTCAGGAGCCTGCTGCTGCACGAAGCCGACGTGGGTCTGAGCCTGCATGACCCGGAACATCCTCAAATCCAAAGCACCGTGCTGGCCCAGGGCAAACTGCAATTGCTTGCTCCCCATGGCTGGCTCAAACCCAAGCAAAAGTACATTGCGCTACAAGACCTTGCCGGGCAGTCGATGATCGGCCTCGAAGGCCAGGACCCGATGAGCCGCCTGCTGGACGCCAAACTGCAAGCCCTGCGCCCACTGCCAGTGGTACAGACGCGGGTACAGACCTACCAGATGATGCGCAGCATGGTGGAGGCCGGGGAAGGTTTGGCGATTGTCGATCCCTTTACCGCGTTTGGCGCACGGGAGGCCGGGTTGGATGCATGCCCGGTGTCACCGCCGATCCTGGTCAACCTGTATGCACTGACCCTGAAGGACGGCGCGACCTCCCCGGCCCTGAATGGGTTGCTGGAGATTGTCACGCAGAAGGCCGAAAGCCTGTTGGCGGGTTAAGGCGATTCGGTTTCCGTCTTGAACAAGCGGTACCAGAAAATCGCCACCTCGCGGGTTTGCGGATCAATGCCGCGATAGCGCAGGTGATCGACACCGCCCATTACATACCCACAGCGCTCATACAAGCGACAAGCCCCGAGGTTGTTGTTCTGGGTTTCCAGCATCATGCCCGGCAGGCTTTTCTTGCGGCTCCAGAACTGCGCCACGTCCAACAGCGCCTTGGCCACCCCATGGCGCCGCGCAGGCAGGGCCACCGCCAACTCATCAACGTGCGCAAAGCCGTTCCAATTGGTGCTCACCACGATGTGCCCCACCGCCCGGTCATCGAGGTAAGCCATGAAGATTGCACTGTCGGCGGCATCACGGAAACTGGCGAACTCTTCAGGGTCGATGCCATAACACTTGCGATACGGCAGTACCCGTTCCACCGGCCACTCATCGACCCGCTTGCCCATCTGCGGCAGGCCATAGGCGCTGACCTCAAAGCTGAAATCATTGCCCCACACGTAGGTATCAAAACCCTCGTCGGCCACCCGGACACTGAGCCCCGGATACTTCGGATTCATTACAGCTTGCATAACCATTTTTAACCCTTGATGCAATCGACGGTGTAACAACGACCGCTGCCGTCATCTTCGTGTTGTAGCCCGTGAACATCGGCAACAAACCCAGGGAAACCGCTATCGAATGTACGGGCGAACGCCAGGTAATCAATGATCGACCGCGTTGCCTCGGTAAAACGTTCGCCGGGCATGATCAATGGAATGCCCGGCGGGTAAGGCACCAGCATCACGGCTGCGATGCGCCCTGGCAAGGCGTCTATGGATACAGCTTCCACCTCGCCCTTGACCAACTGGTCGTATGCATCGGCCGGTTTCATCGCAATCTCGGGCAGTACCGTGTACATGCGCTTGAGGTGCTTCGCGGTGGCATTGCTGCGGTAACAACTGTGCAATTGGTCGCATAGGTCACGCAAACCCAGGCCCTGATAGCGCGATGGACCCTGGGCATACACCGATGGCAAGCAAGTGGCCAGGCTGACATTCGCGTCGTAGTTGCGTTTGAACTCCAGCAACTCGGTGAGCAAGGTACTCCATTTGCCTTTGGTAATCCCCATGGAAAACAACACGAGGAACGAATACAAGCCTGTCTTCTCCACCACCAGCCCGCGCTCCCAGAGGAACTTGCTGACCACCGCCGCAGGAATACCACAATCGCTCAAGGCACCGCCGGCGTTGAGACCGGGCATCACCAGCGTGACTTTGATGGGGTCCAACAACACATAATCCTCGGCCACGTCGCCAAAGCCATGCCAATCATCTCCGGGATGCAACAGCCAATCCGTCGTGGCAACCCGGTCGATACCTGCCACCGACGGTGGTTGCCAAATCGAGAACCACCAGTCTTCAGCAGCGATATGCTGGCGCAGGTTGGCCAACGCACGACGGAAGCTCAGGGCTTCATCGAACATTTCCTGCAACAGCGAACGCCCGGCCGGGCCCTCCATCATGGCCGAGGCGACGTCGAGCGAGGCAATGATGCTGTACTGCGGCGATGTCGAGATATGCATCATGAAAGCTTCGTTGAAGCGATCGCGGTCCAGTTGGCGGGCACCTCCATCCTGAACATGGATCATCGACGCCTGGCTGAATGCGGCCAGCAACTTATGCGTCGAGTGGGTGGTGAACACCAGCGGGCTGTCCGGCGTACGCGAGGTGCCCATGCCGTAGCGACCGGCGAAAAACTCGTGGAAGGCTGCATAGGCGTACCAAGCCTCATCAAAGTGCAGCACCTCAACGCTGCTGCCCAGTTGCTGCTTGATCAACTCCGCGTTGTAACACAGGCCGTCGTAGGTCGAGTTGGTCACTACCGCCATCTTCACCTTCGGCGGCCGACCACGGGTTAAAGGACAGGCATCGATCTTGGCGCGGATGGCCTCGGGGCTGAACTCGCTCAGGGGAATCGGGCCAATGATCCCCAGTTCGTTGCGCTCCGGGCACAGGTACAGCGGGATCGCACCGGTCATGATGATCGAATGCAGCACCGACTTGTGACAGTTGCGGTCCACCAGCACCAAGTCATTGCGACCGACCATGGAGTGCCAGACGATCTTGTTGGCGGTGGACGTGCCATTGATCACGAAGAAAGTGTGATCAGCACCAAAGTTGCGTGCGGCACGAGCCTCGGCTTCCGCCAGCGGGCCGGTATGGTCCAGTAGCGAGCCAAGTTCCGGCACGGAAACGGACAAGTCCGAACGCAGTGTGTTTTCCCCAAAAAACTGATGGAACGCCTGCCCCACCGGACTTTTGCGATAGGCCACGCCGCCCCCATGGCCGGGGGTGTGCCAGGAATAGTTGGAGTCGGCAGTGTGCTGCACCAATGCCTTGAAGAACGGCGGCAACAAACCATCCAGGTAAGCACGTGCGGCGCGAGCGACTTGCCGGGCGAGAAACGGCACGGTGTCTTCGAACAGATAAAGAATGCCGCGCAGTTGATTGAGTTCACTCATGGCGTCGGCCGGGGCGTTTTCCAAGGTGACTTGCTCGCCGAGAGCGAAGATCGGCAGGTTGGGCGCCCTCACCCGCGCCAGGCGAATCAGTTCGACCATGTTTTGCAACAGATGGGTATTTTCCCCAGCCCCTTCGGCAGCGATCAGCATGCAGGCCAGGCCGTGATGGGTCGACGCCACCAGACGGCCTTCGGCATAGTCCACTGCGGAAAAGATACTGAAGCCCTCTTGCTCCAACTCCCTGGCGATGCCTCGAACCCGGTCACCGGCAACGGTGTCGGCCTTGATGTCGCGGTGCACGATCAGAACGGGGAACTTCAGGTCTTTGTACATGACGGCTTGTAGTCCTGAGGGCTATGCACTCAGGGTAGAAGCTGGGAGAGGATGTGGCGAATGAAGATTCTTGAGAGCACTGCAAATAAACTGTGGGAGCTGGCTTGTGTGGGAGCTGGGCTTGCCCGCGATGCAGGCACCTTGGTGTGTTAGTCACTCCGCGGTGATGCCATCGCAGGCAAGCCCGGCTCCCACAGCCAGCTCCCACATTTTCTACTGCGCTCAGCCGGGATTATTGCTCGGTCAGCTGCGACCACAATGCCGGTGCACCGGCCGACTTGGCAATTGCTTCCAACCGTGCCGCATGCTCCGCCAGGTCTTGCTCGCTGGCCCGGATAATCGTGGTGGGTTTGCGATCGGTTGGCAGGCGGCGGATTTCCGAAGGGCGATTGCCCGAGCCTTCCGCGGAGCCGCTGCCGTCCGACGCGTTACCGGCCAGGGACAGACTGGTCTGGCCGCCGGTCATGGTCAGGTAGACGTCGGCGAGAATCTCGGAGTCGAGCAAGGCGCCGTGCAGTTCACGGCCAGAGTTGTCGACACCGTAGCGTTTGCACAGGGCATCGAGGCTGTTGCGCTGGCCCGGATGGCGCTCACGGGCCATCATCAGGGTATCGAGAATCGAGCAGTGTTTGGAAATATCCGCGCGATCCGTCTGCCCCATCAAGGCGAATTCATTATTGATAAAGCCGACGTCGAACGCCGCGTTATGGATGATCAACTGGGCGCCGTTGATGAACTCGAAGAACTCATCAGCCACTTCGGCAAAGCGCGGCTTGCCTTTGAGGAATTCATCGGTGATACCGTGGACGCCAATGGCGCCTTCGTCACTGTCCCGGTCCGGTTGCAGATAGACGTGGAAATGACGACCGGTGAGACGGCGACCCATCAACTCGACGCAGCCGATTTCGATGATCCGGTGACCATCGGTCACCGGCATGCCAGTGGTTTCGGTATCGAGTACAACAGATCGGATGGCCATCAGGGTTCAGCTCTCAACGGTTCGGTGCATTTGCCAGGGGCGAGATATTAGCACGCTCTATAAGCGAAGCGACCCATGGCGCAAAACCATGGGCGCGTGTCCAACCGTTTTTTACAAGGTTCAGCCAACCTTCCGATCCTGTGACCGATGCCGATTACTGGGTCTTTTTGATCAGATCAAAATCCCGCAAGGCTACGTAGGGGTCCCAGTATTCACGCACGGCCTGGATCTGCCCGTCCTTGGCCATCCGCAGAATGGCGATGAACGTCTGGTGGTAGGGCTTGCCGCTGGAACGGATCACACCGTCGCTGGTGTACTCAAACACATAAGTGCCCTTTTCGGTGGTCTCAAGCAGGGTCCAGGTCTTGGGTTCGCTGTACTTCAAGTTGCCCATTTGCTTGCTGAAATTGGTGAAGTAGTCCGTCATCTCCTGGCGGCCCTTGTTCACGCGTTTGAAGCCTGCGTTCGGGAAGTCGTCTACCGGTGCATAGGTCAACTCATAAGCGCCATCCTTCGTGTAGTACTTGGCCATTTCAGCCGGGTGCTCCGACCAACCATCCAGGCTACGCCAGTAAAACTCTGCCACGTCAGCCTTGGTGTACCCCGGCGACAGGTAGTAAAAACCACCCTGTTCTTTAATCACTGCTTTGGGTTGAGCGTTAACCCCGGCGGCAAAGACTGCCGTGGTAACCAACACACCCAGTAACCATCCACGAAGGCTCATCATATTTACTACCTCACTTTCGATTGACTAACGGGTTGATTCGGCTTTATTGCGGGCGCAACCTTCCCGATGCGGCCATGGCCTGACAGCACCTGTGCAAGGTGTGGCTTAATGGGGCATGCGCAAAACGGCCTTGATGGTTTCGCCGGAATGGATATCAGTGATCGCCTCGTTGATCTGCGTCAGGTCGTAGAAGCGGATCATCTTGTCCACCGGGAAACGGCCTTGCTGGAACAACGCCACCAGTCGAGGCAAGAAGACTGAAGGTGCCGCGTCGCCCATGATGCTGCCACGCACCACCCGGCCCCGGATCAGTTGCATGACATCCAGAGGCAGTTGAGTGCCGGGAGCGACCACGCCGGTCAGCACCGCCTCCCCACCCTCTTCCAGCACCTTGACCGCGCTGGCCATCACGCCAACATGACCGGCGCATTCGACTGAATATTTCACCCCCCTGCCACCGGTCAGCGCCATGATCTGCTGCACCGCGTCGCTCTGGCTCGCATCAATCAGGTGGGTCGCGCCCATCTCCTGGGCAACCGACAGGCGTGAGGCTTGCGTATCGACGGCAATGATCGGGTTGCAACCGATAGCCCGTGCGGCCATGACCGCACTCAGGCCCACCGCGCCCATACCGAACACCGCGATGGCTGTGCCGGGCGCGGGTTTCAAGGTATTCATCACCGCCCCGGCACCGGTCATCACGCCACAAGCAAAGGGCCCCAGAAACTCCAGTGGTGCGTCGTCCGCAACCTTGACGAGGCTGCTGGCGGTGACCACCGCGTAGTTGGCGAACGAAGACTGGCCGAAAAAGTGGCTGTGTACTGGCCGCCCATTGTCATGCAACGACACCGAGCCATCGGCACGAGACGCTTTCCAGTTGTAATCGAAATGCTCGTCGCAGTAAGTCGGCAGGCCACTGGCGCAGTGGCTGCATTGACCACAGAAACCCAAGGAGAGGATGACCTTGTCACCCACCTGCACATGGCTGACATTCGGCCCGATTTGCTCGACGATGCCAGCACCTTCATGGCCGAGCACAACGGGCATCGCAACCGCGATCTGCTGGTCGCGTACGGCGAGGTCGGTGTGGCAGATGCCTGTGGCGATGATTTTGACCCGGACTTCGCCGCTGCGCGGTGTGTCCAGTTGCAATTGGCGCAGGTCAAACAGTGGGCCTTTGCCTTCGGTAACGGCAGCCAGGATTTTCATGGCGTTTTTTCTCTACAACGTCAGTGGCTTGATGCTGGTTACCAGAGTAACCAGTCGTTGAAGCCAGACTAACGAGCAGATCTGCCGGCAGCTTTACCTTGCCTGCTGTTGTGTTGACGCTTCTTGCGCAATGAGCGGCATCTAAGGGCGACGCAGCTCGCTGGCAGACTGCCCGACAATCCGGCGGAACGCTCGAGAAAACTGGCTGGCACCGGCAAACCCGGTGTCCAGGGCAATGTCCAGCAGGCTGCGGTCAGTGGTGGTAATCAAGTGCTTGGCCCGGTTGACCCGGCACAGCAACAAGTACTGGTAGGGTGACATCCCGAAGGTACGTCGGAATACGCGCGAGAAATGGTAAGGGCTGAGGTTCACGATGTTCGACAAATCGGCCAGGCGTACCTCATTCGCCAGGGAAGCTTCGATGTATTCGGTCAAGCGCTGACGCTGCACCAGACCCAGTTCTCCGGCATTGGCCGGCAAAGCCTCGGGCAGTTGTTGCAGCGAACGCACCTCCTGCATCAGCAGCATGACCAGCGTTTCCAGGTACAGCGTATCGGTCCTGCCGTCACGTACGACCTGATCCAGACGTTCAAGCAACCCTCGCAGGAACCTGTCGTGACAGCTGATCAGCGGCTTGAGATCTTTTTGGGCGTGATAAGTCGGACAGACTTCGGCCAATTGATCCTCATCAACCGACACCAATACATAGCCAACCCTGGCACGCTCCCCCGTCCAGCCTTCGAACAAGGCCCCCGCCGGGATAAAGTCAATGAGCTGATCCAAAGCCCGCGCCCCAGCCTGCCTCAGGCCATCGATACTGACCTCGCCATCGCTGACCGAGCCCTGCCGATAAAGCACAAACTGGTGCTGCTGGCGGCGCATTTCAAACTGGTGAGGGCGATGGGCTACTTGCACACACTCGATAGCTCCCCAGGGCGGCAGCGCACGATGAATCATCTGCGAGATTCCTGGCGGCGTGTACGTCAGGCCCTCGGGCTCGCTCTCCACCGCTTCGTCGAGAAACACCTGGATATCGGCATGGGGTGAAGAGGACATCCAGCGCTCCCTGATGGAATTCGGTAAGGTAGTAATTAAATGACGGCTACTTTCGTTTATCAAACAGGCCAGTCATTACGTCATTTCCGTGCCCCGACAGTATGCCGGGCATGCCCCTGATAACGCGAACGCCCGATGATTGAAACCCGATATGCCAGTGCACTGCTGATCACCAGCCTCCTTCTGGGTGGATGCGCCTCTCTGCCGGCGCCCGACACCTCGGGCGAGCAACTGCCGCTGATCGTGGCGCACCGAGGTGGCACGGCCGACTTTCCGGAGAACACCCTGTTGGCTGTCGACAATGCCTTGCGCAATCACGTCGACATGCTCTGGCTCACCGTCCAACTGAGCAGTGACGATGTGCCCGTGCTGTATCGGCCGGCCGACCTGAGCGCCAATACCCAAGGCTCGGGCGCTGTAGCCGAAAAAACATGGGCCCAGTTGCAGCAACTCAACGCCGGATGGCAGTTCAAGCAAACGGCAACCAATGGCCAGGTGACGTATCCCTATCGCACCCAGGCCGTATCGCTGCCCTCATTGCAACAGGCCCTCGCGGTGATTCCAGCCACAACGCCCATTATCCTCGACATGAAAGCCTTGCCGGCCGCTCCCCAGGCCAAGGCGGTCGCACGGGTGCTGGAGCAACACCACGCCTGGAACCGGGTGCTGATCTACTCCACCGATGCCAGCTACCAGCAGGCATTCGCTCAGTACCCTCAGGCCCGCCTGTTCGAATCCCGAGACAATACCCGTGACCGCTTGGCAAACGTCGCCCTGGCGCACAGCTGTAATCCGGCGCCACAAGCCGGTAGCTGGGTGGCGTTTGAATATCAGCGCAAGGTCGAATTGGTGGAAACCTTCACCCTTGGTGAAGCCCGTTCACCCGTGACGGCCAAACTATGGACACCCCAAGCCATCGACTGCTTTCAATCCAAAGGCAAGTTGAGCATGTTGGCGATCGGGATAAACAGCGAAGACGATTATCGGGCGGCGGCTTGCCTGAAAATCGACGCGGTACTGGTGGACTCGCCGCGCACCATGCGGGATATAAAGCAGCGCCTCGAACGGCCGCTGCTGTGTCACTGAGCATCAGCTCTGCTTGTAACCGCGCACGTCATCCACCCCGCGGTTAGCCAACTGGTCAGCCCGTTCGTTACCGGGGTGGCCAATGTGCCCGCGTACCCATTTCCAGGTGATGTTGTGGCGGTTGCATTGCTCGTCGAGCAACTGCCAGAGGTCGGCATTCTTCACTGGCTCCTTGGCCGCAGTCTTCCAACCGCGCTTCTTCCAGTTGACCATCCACTCGTTGATGCCTTTCATGACGTACTGCGAGTCAGTCACCAGCAACACGTCGCAACGGCGCTTGAGTTCTTCGAGGCCACGAATGGCACCCATCAGCTCCATGCGATTGTTGGTGGTATTGGGCTCGCCGCCCCAGAGTTCCTTCTCCACGCCCTTGCACACCAGCAAGGCGCCCCAGCCGCCAGGGCCAGGGTTGCCCTTGCAGGCGCCGTCGGTGAAGAGTTCTACGCTATCGGTCATCGGTTACTCGGTCTGAAATCAAGAAGAGGTTTACGGTTCGCTTTGCTTGCGATTGACCTTGGCCATCGGCATCGGCACCAGTTTGCCCACGGGCTGGCGTAACACCTGACGCACCGGCCGTAGTCCAACCACAATCTTGCGCGCTACCAATAAATAGAAGCCGCCACCCGACAGTTGCCAGCCCCCAGCCCGGCGTTCCCAGCCAGCCAGACGCGCCTGCCACTTGGTCGAGGCAAGCGGCGGACGATAGCACCCGAAGCGGCGTTTCTCCAGCGCGAAGCCCAGCAGGTTCAGCCAGTCGCCTACTCGCGAAGGCGCGATGCAACGCGCCTGGCGCAGGCCATCGTGGGCGAACACATGGCGCAGCCCCCAACTGCTCCAGGGATTGATGCCAATAATCAGCAAATGGCCACCAGGGCGTACGCTGCTGGCAGCTTCACGCAGCAAACCATGGGGCGACAGGCAAAAGTCCAGGCCATGCTGCAACACCACCACATCGGCGGCGTGTTCGCTCAGCGGCCAGGCTTGTTCCTCGCAGACGATTTCCACCCCCGGCAATGGCGCGCCCAGGCGTACATTGCGCTGCACCTGCGGCGCCGATGGCGGCGTTTGCGCCGAGGGACCGTAGTGCACGAGGTAGCCACCAAAGAACCGGCCCAGCTCGTCTTCGAGCATGCGCCGTTCTTCATCCAGCAGGAATTGCCCAATCGGCCCGGACAGCCACTCGCGGGCCGCACTGATCAGGGCCAGCCACTCAGGATCGGCCTGGGCGAACGCTTTATCAGTCATTGCATTCTCCAACTCGCCTAGACGTTCTAAGATGCACCAATGTGTTCAGCTTGGCGAATCGAAGAATGATACAGATCAGTGCGCTACCTGCCTTCACCGACAACTACATCTGGTTGTTACAAGACCCACGCACCCAGCACTGCGCTGTCGTCGACCCGGGTGATGCCGAACCGGTACTCGCTTGGCTCAAGGCCAACCCTGGCTGGGCGCTCAGCGACATCCTGATCACCCACCATCACCATGATCATGTCGGCGGCGTCGAGCAACTGAAAAGTGTTACAGGAGCCAAGGTCTATGGCCCCGCCAACGAGAAGATCCCGGCGCGGGACGTTGCCCTGCAAGATAACGATCGCGTGACAGTGCTGGGTTGGGATTTCGACGTTTATACAGTGCCCGGCCATACCTTGGGCCACATCGCCTATTACCATCAGGGCGTACTGTTTTGTGGCGATACGCTGTTTGCCGCCGGCTGTGGGCGCCTGTTCGAAGGCACGCCCGAACAGATGCACACCTCCTTGGAGCGTCTGTCCGCCCTGCCTGCCGACACCTTGGTGTACTGCACCCACGAATACACACAAAGCAACCTCAAGTTTGCCCAAGCAGTGGAACCGGATAACGCCGATATCGCCGAACGGGTGGAAAACGTCCGCCAACGGCGCGCGCGGGGTGAGATCACGTTGCCGTCCGACTTGGCCCTGGAAAAACGCACCAACCCCTTTCTGCGCACCTCTGAAACATCCGTTAAACAAAAAGCGGACGAACGGAATGGCCGCGACAACCGCTCTGGGGCCGAGGTGTTTGCTAGCTTGAGGGCATGGAAAGATAAGTTCTAACGTGAAGCAATCTGATACGTAATTTCTGAATGGTTGACCGGAACCAAAGTGCTTTCTAGAATCGCCCGACATTTTTGCCCGGAACTTACTTCCAGCCAATGTCGTCATCTATTCGTAAATCCATCTCTTCAGACGCATTGACCCGCCTGGCTCAAGCCGTGGCGGTGGCTGTGTCCGCGACTCTGGCGGGCTGCCAATCGACAAATTTCGCTGCACAATCCACCGTGCAACCCAAACCCAATCTTGCCGCCAAGATCAAGCAAAAACCTATCTGGCTCTCAGAGAAGCCCAGCCCCGAAGTGCCCCAGGATGTCTGGGAACGCATGCGTCGGGGCTTTCAATTGCAGGACGGGGTAGGCGTCAACCCGCGCATTGAGCAGCAGCGCTTGTGGTTCGCCAGTAACCCGTCCTTCCTGGAGAACGCCGGAGAACGCGGCAGTCTCTACATTCATTACATCGTCGAACGCCTTGAAGAACGCAACATGCCCCTGGAGCTGGCGCTACTGCCAGTGATTGAAAGTGCCTACAACCCAATGGCCTATTCCCGTAGCGATGCGGTCGGCCTGTGGCAGTTCATCCCCTCCACCGGGCGCTACTTCAACCTGCGCCAGACCCGGGCGTACGACGGCCGCCGCGACATCACCGCATCCACCACCGCCGCCCTGGACTACCTGACACGTCTGCATGACATGTTCAACGGCGACTGGTTGCTGGCCCTGGCGGCGTATAACGCCGGCGAAGGTACGGTCAGCCGGGCCATCGAGCGCAACGAAAAGCTCGGCCTGCCCACCGACTATTGGAACCTGCCCCTGCCCCAGGAAACCAAGGACTACGTGCCCAAGTTCCTGGCGCTGTCCCAGGTGGTGCTGGCTCCGGAAGCGTACGGTGTCAACCTGAACCCGATCGCCAACCAGCCGTACTTTGAAGTCGTTGAAGTCAAGCAGAGCATGGACCTGTCTCGGGTTGCCGCACTGGCGGAAATCGACGAAGACGAACTGTTCCAACTCAACCCGGCCCTGAAACAACGCACCACCCTGGACGGTCCCCAGCATTTGCTGGTGCCAAGCTCCAAGGCGCAGTTGCTGACCAGCACCCTTTCGACGATGCGGCCGGAAGAGTTGCTCGCCATGCGTCCGAAAAAGGCGGTGTTCGACGAAGTCGAGACCAAGGCAGTGGCCGGACGTACCCGCAGCTATAAAGTGCGCACGGGTGACAACCTCACCCAGATTGCCAAGGCCAACAAGGTCGATGTGCATGACCTGCAGCGCTGGAACAAGCTCAACGGCCAGGCACTCAAGGTCGGCCAGACCCTGGTGAT
This sequence comes from Pseudomonas sp., assembly GCF_050739995.1. Lineage (GTDB taxonomy): Bacteria > Pseudomonadota > Gammaproteobacteria > Pseudomonadales > Pseudomonadaceae > Aquipseudomonas. The sequence goes on from NZ_JBOICG010000594.1 coordinate 20,379, forward strand.
GCAGGACACGCGCAAAGTCGTGGCCAGCAGCAAGAAGCCGGTGCAGTACAAGGTCAAGAAAGGCGACTCGCTGTACATCGTCGCCAAGCGGTTCAACGTCGAGATGCAACATCTCAAGCGCTGGAACCCACGGACTGGCCAGGCGTTGAAGCCGGGGCAGATGCTGGTGGTTTCCGGGCCGCGATAAGGCTAGGGACCATGTGGGAGCGGGCTTGCTCGCGAATTCGGTG
>NZ_JBOICG010000595.1:0-3355 GCF_050739995.1 Pseudomonas sp.
ACCTACATCCTGCTCAACACCGGGGCGGACGTGTTGTCCATCGCCAGCAACCCACGCCTGATGCATCCGAAGGGGTAGACCATGAGCCTGTTGAGCCACGTGACCAGGGCGCCGTTGAGCGCCAAGTTCGGCCTGCTGATCATTGTGTTGTACATCGCGGTGGCGCTGTTCGCCCCGTTGCTGGCGCCTTATGGCGAAACCCAGGTGGTGGGCGAGGGCTTCGCGCCGTGGAGCGGCCAGTTTTTGCTGGGCACCGATAACCTGGGGCGCGATATGTTCAGCCGCCTGGTGTACGGTGCGCGCAACACACTGGGCATCGCGTTCCTGACCACTACATTGGCGTTTTTGCTGGGCGGCTTGAGCGGCTTGGTGGCGGCGATCAAGGGCGGTTGGATCGACCAGGGGTTGTCGCGGGTGGTGGATGTGCTCATGGCCATCCCGCAACTGATCTTTGCGTTGTTGATCCTCAGTGTGGTGGGGACCAACGCCACTTCGCTGGTGCTGGTGATCGCCCTGCTGGATTCGACCCGGGTGTTTCGACTGTCTCGCGCCGTGGCGATGACCGTGGTGGTGCAAGACTTCGTCGAAGCTGCACGCCTGCGTGGCGAGGGCTTGTGGTGGCTGGTGACACGCGAAGTGCTGCCCAACGCCGCCGCGCCGCTGATTGCCGAATTCGGCCTGCGTTTCTGCTTTGTGTTCCTGTTCATCAGCGCGTTGTCGTTCCTGGGCCTGGGCATTCAACCACCGACTGCCGATTGGGGCAGCATGGTCCGCGACAACGCGGTGTTGATCACCTTTGGTGATATCAGCCCGCTGTTGCCGGCCTTGGCGGTCGCGTTGATCACCGTCAGCGTGAACTTTGTCGTTGACTGGGTACTGCATAAATCCAGCGGCCTGAAGGAGTGTTGAGGATGGAAAAGCCATTGCTGGAAATCCGCAACCTGCAGATTGAGGGGCATTACGAAGAGGCCTGGCATCCGCTGATCAAGGGCATTGACCTGACCTTGCAGCGCGGCGAGGTGTTGGGACTGATCGGCGAGTCGGGGGCGGGCAAGTCCACACTCGGCTTGGCGGCGATGGGTTACGCGCGAGAGGGTTGCCGGATCATCGGTGGCTCAGTGTGTTTTGACGGTATTCAGTTGCTGCAGGCCAAGCCGGAAGCGCTGCGCCAGTTGCGCGGCTTGCGTATCGCCTATGTGGCGCAAAGCGCAGCAGCATCCTTCAATCCGGCCCATCGCCTGATCGATCAACATGTGGAGACGGCGGTGATCAACGGAGGTATCAGCCGTGCCCAGGCCGAGCGTGAAGCGGTTGAACTGTACCGCGTGCTGCGCCTTCCCAACCCCGAGGCCATCGGCCAGCGTTATCCTCATCAAGTGTCCGGCGGGCAGTTGCAACGGGTGATGACGGCGATGGCGATGGCCTGTCACCCCGATCTGATCATCTTCGATGAACCCACCACGGCCCTCGACGTCACCACCCAGATTGAAGTGCTGTCGGCGATCCGTGATGCGGTGAAAACTTTTGGCAGTGCCGCGCTGTACATCAGTCACGACCTGGCGGTGGTTGCACAGATGGCCGACCGCATCATGGTGCTGCGTCACGGCAAACTGGTGGAAGAGGCAGACACCCGCAGCATGCTCAGCCAGCCGCAGCAGGACTACACCAAGTCCCTGTGGGCGGTGCGCAGTTTTCGTACGGAGCCCAAGGTGTGCCCGGCCCAGGAAAGGCCGTTACTGGAGGTGTGTCAGGCGAGTGCCAGCTACGGGCATCAACCGGTGCTGCATGAGGTGTCGATGCAGCTTTACCGTGGTCAGACCCTGGCGGTGATTGGCGAGTCGGGCAGCGGCAAAAGTTCTACTGCACGCCTGATTACCGGGCTGCTGCCGGCCACGGCGGGGCACGTACTGTATGACGGCGAGGCGCTGCCGGTGGATTTTCGGCAGCGCAGCAAAGAGCAGTTGCGGCGTATCCAGATGATCTACCAGATTCCCGATACCGCACTGAACCCACGCCAGCGCATCGTCGATATTATCGGCCGGCCGCTGACGTTCTATCTGGGGCTGAGGGGCAAGGCGATGCGCGCCCGCGTTGCCGAGCTGCTGGAGATGATCGAACTGGACCCGGCAACGTTCATGGAGCGACAGCCACGGGAACTGTCCGGTGGGCAGAAGCAGCGCATCTGCATTGCTCGTGCCCTGGCAGCCGAGCCACAGGTGATCATCTGCGACGAAGTCACTTCGGCCCTTGATCAATTAGTGGCCGAGGGCGTGCTGAAGCTGCTCAACCGCATTCAACAGCAACTGGGCGTGGCCTATCTGTTTATCACCCACGACGTCGCCACTGTACGGGCGATTGCCGATGAAGTGGTGGTGATGCAGCGGGGCAGGGTGGTGGACCACGGCAGCCGCAGTACGATTTTTACCCCGCCGTATCAGGACTACACCGGCCTGCTGTTTTCATCGGAACCGGAGATGGACCCGGACTGGCTTGATCATTTGCTGGCCCAACGGGCCGCGCACACCGCTTGAGGAGTTCACATGAAGGTTTTGATTGTTCACGCGCACCCTGAACCGCAGTCGTTTACGGCTGCCTTGCGTGACCAGGCCGTCGCCACGCTGGAAGGCCAGGGACATGCGGTAAAGGTCAGTGATCTGTACGCCATGCAGTGGAATCCGGTAGCGTCGGCGGCGGATTTTTCGTCGCGGGAAAACCCCGATTATCTGGTGTACGCCCTGGAGCAGCGTCTGGGTGTCAAGAAGCAGTCGATCGCAGCGGATATCCAGGCTGAGCTGGACAAGCTGTTGTGGGCCGACCTGCTGATCCTCAACTTTCCGATCTTCTGGTTCTCGGCACCGGCGATGCTCAAGGGCTGGATCGACCGAGTGCTGGTGTCGGGTGTGTGTTATGGCGGCAAGCGTTTCTACGACCAGGGTGGGTTGGCGGGCAAGCGGGCGCTGGTCACAGTGACCCTGGGCGGGCGTGAGCATATGTTCGGCGAGGGCGCGGTGCATGGGCCGCTGGAGGACATGTTGCGACCGATCCTGCGCGGTACGCTGGCGTACGTGGGGTATGACGTGCTGGCGCCGTTTGTGGCGTGGCATGTGCCGTACATCAGTGCTGAGGCACGGCAGGATTTCCTGGTGGAGTACGATCAAAGGCTACAAGGGTTGGCGGATGATCAGCCCCTGGTGTTCCCAAGGCTGGCACAGTTCGATGACGCGCTGTACCCCCTTTCTTGAGCCGAACATCGTTCAAATGTGGGAGCAGGCTTGCCTGCGATAACGGTACATCAGCTACGGATTTGTAGCTTGGCACTCCGCCATCGCAGGCAAGCCAGCTCCCACATTTTGAT
>NZ_JBOICG010000596.1:0-15967 GCF_050739995.1 Pseudomonas sp.
GCTTGGACCTGCCTCTGGACTTGCGCGGCACGGCCTTCCAGGAACGGGTATGGCAAGCGCTGCGCGAAATTCCGGTGGGCGCCACCGCCACTTATGCGCAGATTGCCCAGCGAATCGGCGCGCCCAAGTCCTTTCGTGCCGTGGCCCAGGCCTGTGGTGCCAACAGCCTCGCGGTGGTCATTCCTTGCCACCGCGTGGTGCGCAGTAACGGTGAGCTCTCAGGCTACCGCTGGGGCGTGGAGCGCAAGCGGCAGCTGTTGGAACGGGAAACCACCCCTTAACGGATACCGATGTAAATCAGCGCCTGTTCGTCCGCCTGATAGACCTCGAAGTCAGTCACAAACGCACGGGACTCGACGCCCGGCTGCTCGAAGTAGGCCCAGACCCGCTGCCAGGCCTGGATGATTGCATCCGGCATCGGCCCATGGGCCTCAAACACCAAGTAGCGCCCAGGCTCGATTACCAGGCTTTCGAAACCCTGGGCCGCTGCATGGGTCGCAACCCCTGCGGTGACATCGAACAGCCCCCTCGCATCGGACTCATAGCCGCTGTACACCCCGTACACTGGCGACTCTGGCTGCTTGCCCGGAATGGCCTGGTAAAGCCCCTCGCCAAAAAACCGTTGCCACATCGGCCCAATTTTCGCGCTGGAGGGCTGCATTTCATCGGCATTGCGTGTCCGCACGCTCAACCCGGACACCCTGATTGCCCCCACCCGTTGTTCCTTGATCGCTTGCACAGCCCTCTCCTTTTTAAGCTTCAGGTCCGCTCATAAAACCACAGGATGTAGGCCGGATGCTCGCCCTTCACGAAATGTCACTCACGTCCAGTGAATAAAACAGACTGGCCGCCCGCCAAGTGCCCTGCTAAAACAGCGAAAAGTCTTACTGAAGCTGGAGACACATCCATGAGCACCTGGCCAGACACCCGTATTCTCGATCTGCTGGGCATCGAAGTGCCCATCATCCAGGCCCCGATGGCCGGTGCCACCACCACCGCCATGGTCATCGCGGCAAGCCGTGCGGGTGCGCTGGGCTCAATGCCCGCCGCTGCGCTGAGCATCGAGCAATTACGCGAAGCACTGGCCACAATCCGCCAAGCCAGCGCACGGCCGATCAACGTGAATTTCTTCTGCCATCAACCACCCGCAGCTAATGAAGCGCGTGACCGCGATTGGAAGGATTTGCTGGAGCCTTATTACCGTGAGCTGGGCGCCGATTTTGATGCGCCAACCCCAGAGTCCAGTCGTGCGCCCTTCAACGATGCCGCGTGTAAGGTGGTCGAAGAGTTTCGCCCGGAAGTGGTCAGTTTCCACTTCGGTTTGCCAGAAAAGTCCTTGCTTGATCGGGTAAAAGCCACCGGTGCCAAGGTGCTTTCTTCGGCCACTACCGTCGAGGAGGCCATCTGGCTGGAACAGCACGGCTGCGATGCGATCATTGCCATGGGCATCGAGGCCGGTGGGCACCGTGGTCTGTTTCTGAGCGATGACCTCAATACCCAGATCGGCCTGATGGCCCTGGTGCCGCAAATCGTCGACGCCGTCAGCGTGCCGGTGATTGCCGCCGGTGGCATTGGTGATGCACGGGGCATTGTCGCGGCGTTCGCCCTGGGCGCTTCAGCCGTGCAGATCGGCACCGCGTACCTGTTCACGCCCGAAGCCAACGTCACCCCTTCCCACCACCATGCGTTGCGCCATGCCCAGGCCAGCGAAACAGCACTGACCAACCTGTTCACCGGGCGCCCGGCGCGGGGCATCGTCAACCGCGTGATGCGTGAGCTGGGCCCGATCAACCCGGCGGCTCCAGCGTTCCCTCGGTCCGGCGGCGCCTTGATGCCGCTCAAGGCCAAGGATGAAGCGGGCTTCAGTAACTTGTGGTCCGGTCAGGCGCTGGGACTGGGCAAAGACATGTCCACCTACGAGCTGACGCGCGAATTGGCCGAACAGACGCTGGTCAAACTCCAAAAGAACTGACACCTGGGGCAACTTTGCACTGTACCGGCAGTGGCCAACCGCTATATATTCCCATACATAGCGGTAAAGCCTTCTACCTATAACAAGCCGTACACCCCCAAGGAGCTGCTTCATGATGATCCGCGCCTCTCGCCTGGCCCCCACGGCCCTGGCCACCCTTATCACCGCCTTTGCTTTCAGCACCGCCTACGCAGACGAAGTGCAAGTGGCTGTCGCCGCCAACTTCACCGCGCCGATCCAGGCCATCGCCGCTGACTTCGAGAAAGACACCGGGCACAAACTGGTCGCGGCCTACGGCGCCACTGGCCAGTTCTACACACAAATCAAGAATGGCGCCCCGTTCGAAGTGTTCCTGAGTGCCGACGACACCACCCCGCAAAAACTTGAAACCGAAGGCGACACGGTCAAAGGCTCGCGCTTCACCTACGCGGTCGGCACGCTGGCCCTGTGGTCGGCCAAAGAGGGCTACGTGGATGCCAAAGGTGATGTGCTGAAGAAGAATGAGTTCAAGCACCTGTCCATCGCCAACCCGAAAGCCGCCCCTTACGGCCTGGCTGCTACCCAAGTGCTGGCCAAGGAAGGTTTGACCGACAAGGTCAAGGACAAGATCGTCGAAGGCCAGAACATCACCCAAGCCTACCAGTTCGTGTCCACCGGCAATGCCGAGCTGGGTTTCGTCGCGCTGTCGCAGATCTACAAGGACGGCAAAGTGACCAGCGGCTCGGCGTGGATCGTCCCGGCGTCCATGCATGACCCGATCAAGCAAGACGCCGTGATCCTCAACAAAGGCAAGGACAGCGCCGCAGCCAAGGCCCTGGTCGAGTACCTCAAGGGCCCGAAAGCCGCCGCGGTGATCAAGTCCTACGGTTACGAGCTGGCTCACTAAATGCCGCTGACGAGTGCCGATTTTTCCGCGATCTGGTTGACCATCAAACTGGCGTCACTGACCACCGTGATCCTGCTGGTCATCGGCACTCCGATTGCCCTGTGGCTGTCGCGCACCCAATCCTGGTGGCGCGGCCCCATCGGGGCGGTCGTCGCCTTGCCGTTGGTGCTGCCGCCGACGGTCATCGGCTTTTACCTGCTGTTGACCATGGGGCCCAACGGCTATTTCGGCCAGTTCACCCAATGGCTGGGATTGGGCACCCTGACTTTCAGCTTCGCCGGGCTGGTAATCGGCTCGGTGATCTACTCCATGCCGTTCGTGGTGCAGCCGTTGCAAAACGCCTTTTCTGCCATTGGCACGCGCCCACTGGAAGTGGCCGCCACCTTGCGGGCCAACCCATGGGACACCTTCTTTAGCGTGATTTTGCCCCTGGCACGCCCGGGGTTTATCACCGCGTCGATTCTCGGCTTTGCCCACACCGTTGGTGAGTTTGGCGTGGTGCTGATGATCGGCGGCAATATCCCTGACAAAACCCGCGTGGTCTCGGTGCAGATCTACGACCACGTCGAAGCCATGGAATACGCCCAGGCCCATTGGTTGGCCGGCGCCATGGTGGTGTTCGCGTTCCTTGTATTGCTGGCGCTGTACTCCAGCCGTAAAACCAAGATGGGCTGGAGCTGATCGCGATGATTGATGCACGCCTGCAACTGAAGTATTCGGGTTTTGCCCTGGATGTGGACCTGCACCTGCCGGGCCGTGGCGTGACGGCGTTGTATGGGCACTCCGGCTCCGGCAAGACCACTTGCCTGCGCTGTATCGCCGGTCTGGAACGGGCGGAGAACGGGTTTATCCAGATAAACGATGAAGTCTGGCAAGACACCCGTAACGGACTGTTCGTGCCGCCTCATAAACGCGCCCTGGGCTATGTATTCCAGGAGGCGAGCCTGTTTCCCCATTTGTCAGTGCGTGCCAACCTGGAGTTCGGTCTCAAGCGCATCCCCCGTTCGCAGCGCAGGGTGGATATGACTCACGCCACCGAACTGCTGGGCATCGGCCACCTGCTCGACCGCCATCCGCAGCACTTGTCCGGCGGCGAGCGCCAGCGCATCGGCATCGCTCGCGCGCTGCTCACCAGCCCCAAACTGTTGTTGATGGATGAACCGTTGGCGGCCCTGGACAGTCAGCGCAAAAGTGAAATCCTGCCGTACCTGGAACGCCTGCATGACGAACTGGACATTCCGATGCTGTACGTCAGCCATGCCCAGGATGAAGTGGCGCGGCTGGCTGATCACATCGTACTGCTCAGTGACGGCAAAGCTCTGGCCAGCGGCCCCATAGGCGAAACCCTGGCGCGCCTGGATTTGCCCATGGCCTTGGGCGATGACGCTGGCGTGGTGATCAATGGTGCGGTCAACGCGTATGACCAGCACTACCAGTTGCTCACCCTGCAACTGCCCGACAGTCTGTTGTCCATGCGTGTGGCTCATGCGCCGCTCGCGCTGGGCAAACAGCTGCGTATCAAGGTGCAGGCGCGAGACGTGAGCCTCAGTCTGCAGGCTGGGGAGCACAGCAGCATCCTCAACCGCTTGCCGGTCACGGTCACCCAGGAGATTTCGGCGGACAACAGCGCTCACGTGCTGGTACGCCTGGACGCCGGTGGCACGCCGTTGCTGGCGCGTATCACGCGTTTCTCCCGCGACCAGTTGCAACTGCACCCCGGCCAGACACTGTGGGCACACATCAAGGCCGTGGCGGTGCTGGCGTAAACAACTATTAGGCACAGCCGCGCAGGGACGCGGACTTGCCCAAGAACGCCAAGGCAGGTTAGCCTCTACCCCCCTTCTGACTTACGGGATGACCGCCGACGTGAACAACTAAGCCTTCCAAAATGTATCTGCAACGAGCCGCCTGACGAGCTTGTTGGCCTGTTCGACATTTTTTTGGAGGTGCTGATGACTGACGTCAACCGGCTGCCCGTACTCGTTTCCCTGCAACACCTGTCTTTCCAGTTCGCCGATGGCGACACCTTGCTGGAAGACCTGAACCTGTCCATCGATCACACGCCCACCGGGATTGTCGGGCGTAACGGCCGTGGCAAAAGCATCCTGGCCAAGCTGATCGCCGGGATGCTCAAGCCTTCCTCCGGCATACGCGACGGCGACGCCCGTGTGGCCTACGTCGCGCAGAGCCTGAGTATTCAACCGGGCGAAAGCATTGCCCATGTCACCCACACCGCCGAACCCCTCGCCGCGCTTGAGCGCATGGCATCGGGCGAAGCCCGTGCGGATGATTTCGAGCTGATTGACGACCGCTGGGACCTGGCCGAGCGCCTGCGCGCAGCGTTGGATGCTGCGGGCTTGCAGGCGATTAGCTTCGATACGCCAGCCGAGCAACTGAGTGGCGGACAACTGGCCAGGGTCGCGGTGATTGGCGCTATGTTGGCCGCTCCGGATTTGTTGGTGTTGGATGAACCCACCAACCACCTCGACAGCGCCGGCCGCGAATGGCTGCTGCACACACTGAATGAGTGGCGTGGCGGGTTGGTGGTGGTCAGCCACGATCGACAACTGCTCAACACCCTGGCGCGCATCATCGAGCTCTCGCCCCTGGGCATGCAGGTATATGGCGGCAATTACGATGCCTACCGCCTGCAACGCGACACCGAACAGAGCGCGGCGGTTGCTGCCCTGGAACACGCCAGGCTTGAACGCAGCCGCGAACGCAAGCGCCTGCAAAAAGATCACGATAGCCTGCAACGCAACGCCGCCCGCTCACGCAAGCATGCGGAAACTGCCAACGTTGACCGGTTCACCAAGGCCAGATGGAAAGGCGCCGCCACGGAAATCGTCAGCACCGTGCGCAGCGCCCATCACGCCCATAAAAATCATCTTGACCAGCAAGTGCGCCAAGCCTACGAGCGCGTGGTGGATGACACACCCACCCTGCTCGCCCTCCCAGGCTCGACGCTGCCCAATGGCCGACACGTCATCACAATGGCGCAGGCTCAATTGCCGTGGCTCGATGCACGGCAGCCTTCTGCCTACCTCACACTGAACCTCATGGGACCTGTGCGCGTGGCGGTACGGGGACCGAACGGTTGCGGCAAATCCACGTTGCTCAAGCTGCTTGCAGGGCACTGGCGCGCGATCAGCGGTAAATGTGCGGTGCACGTACCCAGCGCGTACATCGATCAACACCTGGCACTGCTGGACGACCAACGCTCCATCGTCGAACAGCTCAACCTGCTCGACACGCCCCTGGCCGAAGCCGAACTGCGCACGCGCCTGGCCTTACTGCAACTGGATGCGCAGCGTGTTACCCAGCCCACCGGTCAGTTGAGCGGCGGTGAGCGATTGAAGGCCGCGATGGTGATTGCCTTGTGGCGCAAAATCCCGGCGCAACTGTTTCTGCTGGACGAGCCGACCAACCATCTGGACCTGGAATCCGTGCTGGCCTTTGAACGAGCACTGCAAGGTTTTACCGGGGCCTTGCTGGTAGTTTCCCATGACGAGGCGTTTGTACAGGCAATCAGGCCGACGCATCAGTTGGAATGGCAACCTACCGGCTGGCGATTGGAATGTGTCTGAGATCATTGCACCCACACACAAAGCCTCCTACGGTAGTGGCCGGATAATCTCACCAAGGAGCCCGGCCCATGCTGCCTTCACCCCACAGACCTTATGCCAATGCCGTACTCGCCCATCGCCAACGCTGGCGTGGCCGGGTCGGCTTGCTGCTGGTGGCCAGTCTTGCGGTGCTGGCCGGCATGACGGATGCCATCGGGTTCATGGCCAGCGGGGATTTTGTCTCGTTCATGAGCGGCAACACGACACGCCTGGCCGTGGCCATTGGCGCCGGCGATCTTGGCCTCACCGGGCGCCTGCTGTTACTGGTCGCGACGTTCGTCGTCGGTAATGCCTTGGGTGTGGTGGTCAGCCGCCTGAGCCGCCGGCATGCCATGCCTTTGTTGTTGTGCATTGCTGCGCTATTGAGCTGCGCCGGCTTGTGGCCCTTCGCGGATACATTGCCGGCGCTGCTTGCGGCGATCATTGCCATGGGCATGCTCAATGCGGCCGTGGAAGAGGTCAACGGCCTGCCTGTCGGCCTGACGTATGTGACAGGGGCGTTGTCACGCTTTGGTCGGGGGCTGGGGCGCTGGATGCTGGGCGAGCGACGCCATGGTTGGCGGGTGCAATTGATCCCCTGGGCTGGGATGTTCGTCGGCGCGGTGATCGGTGCCATGCTGGAACATCAATGGGGGCTCAGGGCGCTGCTGGCCAGTGGTGCATTGGCAACAGTGTTGGGCCTGGTGTCGCTGTGGATTCCCCGGCGTTGGCACTTGGGTTACATGCCGCGATAAGGAGGAAGGAAGCTCGCTCGACGTTTCGGCCTCGACATCCGTGTACCGGTAAAGAGCCATTACGTCGAGCGAGCGAATGAATCATAGGCCAATGCTCGGCAGCTGTCCCGCCAGGCATTTCCGAATAACACTAAGGCAACGTATTACAGGCAAGTTGCGAGTGCCGCCTGGCGACGTTTGGCAGGCATATTGTCCTCGACCGCGTAGTACTTGACGGTAGAGCCAGTACCCGCCGCACGCACGTCTACAAAATAGGCGCCGTCAGTGGTGTACACCGTGAAACCACCGGACTCCAACGGCTCCTTGAAGCCACCGGCGTCAACGCCGAACACCGCCTCGTCCTGCCAGCCGAACTGCACGCATTGGGCAACCACCAATGGCGCTTTGTCCGAAGCCAGGGTTTTGTAGGGCTGGCCTGCACGTGCCTCTTTCATCTTCGTGCCTGCGCACCCGGACAGTGCTGCCACCACCATGACGCCCATTACTACCTTACGCATGCCATCGCCTCCTTGGAAAAACCGCGACTGTACCATCGCCGCAGGCTTAACTGACGCGTGCATGAACTTTGTTTCACGGTAAAAGCCGGAGGCGACACTTATAGTTACCGGGCTCATTTTTAAGAAGTCTCCCTTACGCCCGCCCTCCCGCGGGCTTTTTTTCGCCTGTGCCTCAGAACCACCAGCGGAACAGATAGAACAGCGCCATGCTCAACAGCACCGTAATCAACACGTTGCGTGTCCAATACATCAGCGCCACCGCGCAGATACCGGCCAATAAATACGGGTTGGCCGGGCTCAGATTGAGCCGATGATCGGCCAGAAAAATGATCGGCCCGCAAATCGCCGTAAGCATGCCCGGCACCGCAAACCCCAGGAACTCACGGGCGCCACGGTTAAGGCGCACCGGCAGGCGCGGCTCGATAAACAGGTAACGGTTGAGAAACACCACCAGGCCCATGGTCACTATCATGATGTAGATCATGCTTGCCCTACCCCCAACCGCTTGCACGCATAGCCTGCACTCATCCCCAGCAAGCCGGACACCACCACCGCCGATTCCCAGTGCAAAAAGCTCAGCCATACCGAACACAACAAGGAGACCGCCACACACACCACCGTCGGCACGTCGCGCACCACCGGGGTGATCAAGGCGATAAAGGTAGCGGCAATCGAAAATTCCAGCCCCAGTTGATCCAGCCCGGGAATGCTTTTGCCGAGCACGATGCCGGCCAGGGTAAAGAGGTTCCAGGCGATGTAAAACGTCAGGCCCACGCCCAGGGCGTACCAGCGGTTGAACGTCTGGCGGTCATAGTGATTGACCAGGGCGAAGAATTCATCGGTGAGCAGAAAGCCCAGGCTGATGCGCCAGCGGGCGTTGAGTGACGACAAGGTCGGGCGCATATGCATGCCATACAGCAAGTGCTGGGATGTCAGCAGCAACGTGGTCAGCACGATGGAAATCAGACTCGCACCACTTTTGACCATACCAATCGCCACCAACTGCGCGGCACCGGCAAAGACAATGGCGGACAAACCCTGGGCTTGCAGTGGCGTGAACTGCGCATCGATTGCCATAGAGCCGGCAAGCAGCCCCCACGGCGCACAGGCCAGGGATAACGGAATGACGGCAATTGCGCCGCGAGCGAAGGCGTAATGAGGTAAGGCGGTAGGCATGGAAACGGCTCATCGACAGACAGTCGGCAAGCATGCCAGCGTCACACGGGGGTTGTCTTGAACGATCGTGCTCAGGCGAGTTTTACCGAGACCAGCTCCACCGAGTCACGCGCTTCGCGCAGCTCATAAGCGTCCTGGTTGAGCCGGTGAATGGTGTTGAGCAGGCGCTGGCGCAGCACTTCATCGCCGAGCTTTTCGACGGCGCGCATCAGGTCAAACGCGGCGGTTTCGTTGTTGTCCGCGACGGCGTCGAGGGTCTTGCGCAGGTTACGAGTGGCACGGGTCACGCGGAGTCTTCCTTCATCAGCAATGGGCAGGCACTTTAGGACAGTTGTGTTTCATTTTAATTTCAAACACTTGTGGTCGATTGGCGTGGGTTTGATCCATGTCAATCGAATTCAGGATTTGACCTACATATATGGATATCCGTATATTCGAATAAACATATGTTTAAAGGCCCTGATCATGTCAGACCTCATTTCTCCTCCCGACCTGTTCAAATGCCTGGCAGACGCCACAAGGGTGCGGTTGACGTTATTGATCCTGCGCGAAGGCGAACTTTGCGTATGTGAACTGATCCATGCCTTGGACGACAGCCAGCCCAAAATTTCCCGTCACCTGGCGCAACTGCGCAGTGGCGGGTTGTTGCTGGATCGTCGCCAAGGGCAATGGATCTACTACCGCATCAATCCGGCACTGCCCCAGTGGGTCACCGATGTGCTGGACACCACCCTGCAAGCCAACCAGCCATGGTTGCACACCGACGCGCAGCGTCTGGATGCAATGGGCGACAGACCACAACGGGCCGGCACCTGCTGCTGAGCCATCGGAGCGTTTATTCATGCTTGTCGCTGTTGCGATTTTTATCTTCACCATCGTCCTGGTCATCTGGCAGCCCAAAGGCCTGGGCGTCGGCTGGAGCGCCACCCTGGGCGCAATCCTGGCCCTGGCCTGTGGCGTGATCAGCCTGGCTGATATTCCGGCGGTGTGGCACATCATCTGGAACGCCACCGGCACTTTTGTGGCGCTGATCATCATCAGCCTGTTGCTCGACGAGGCTGGCTTCTTTGCCTGGACGGCGCTGCACGTGGCGCGTTGGGGCCGTGGGCGCGGGCGGCGGTTGTTTGCCTATATGGTGCTGCTCGGCGCCCTGGTGTCGGCGCTGTTTGCCAATGACGGCGCGGCGCTGATCCTCACGCCCATCGTGATGTCGATGCTATTGGCCTTGCGCTTTTCCCCGGCCGCCACCCTCGCCTTTGTCATGGCCGCCGGGTTTATCGCCGACACGGCCAGCCTGCCGCTGGTGGTGTCCAACCTGGTGAACATCGTCTCGGCGGATTATTTCAAGATCGGCTTCAACGAGTATGCCGCCGTGATGGTGCCGGTGAACCTCGTCAGCGTGGCAGCGACCCTGGCGGTGCTGCTGTGGTTTTTCCGCCGCGATATCCCGCAGGTCTATAACCCGGACGACCTTGAAAATCCGGCCAGCGCCATCCACGACCGTGCGACCTTTCGCGCCGGTTGGTGGGTACTGGGTATCTTGCTGATCGGCTGTTTCGCCCTGGAGCCGCTGGGTATTCCCATCAGTGCAATTTCCGCCGTGTGCGCCCTGCTCCTGCTGATCATCGCCGCCAAAGGCCATAAAATTTCCACACGCAAGGTGCTCAAGGAAGCGCCCTGGCAGATTGTGATCTTTTCCTTGGGCATGTACCTGGTGGTCTACGGGCTGCGCAATGCCGGCCTCACCACCTACCTGGCCACCTGGCTCGACACCTTCGCCACCTATGGCGTGTGGGGCGCGGCCCTGGGCACCGGCGTGCTCACGGCGTTGTTGTCATCCGCCATGAACAACCTGCCGACGGTGTTGATTGGTGCACTGTCCATCGAGTCCAGCCATGCCGTGGGCGTGATCAAGGACGCGATGATCTACGCCAACGTCATCGGCAGCGACCTTGGCCCGAAAATCACGCCTATCGGCAGCCTGGCCACGCTGCTGTGGCTGCATATCCTGGCGCGCAAAGGCATCACCATTACCTGGGGTTATTACTTCAAGGTCGGGATCGTACTGACCCTGCCCGTGCTGTTGATCACCCTGGCCGCCCTCGCCCTGCGCCTGAGTTTCTGAAGGAGATGCTGCAATGAAAGTGTTGTTCATGTGTACCGCCAACAGCTGCCGCAGCATTTTGTCCGAAGCGATGTTCAACCATCTTGCACCCAAGGGTTTTGAGGCGATCAGCGCCGGGAGTTTCCCCAAGGGCCAGGTCCTGCCTCGCAGCCTGAGCACGTTGCAGGCAGCCGGCATCAGCACCGAAGGGCTTTACAGCAAGGGCAATGACGCCTTTGAAGGCAGCCCGCCGGATGTGGTGATTACCGTGTGCGACAAGGCAGCCGGTGAAGCGTGCCCGGTGTATTTCGGCCCGGCGATCAAGGCACATTGGGGCCTGGAAGACCCGTCGGATATCCAGGCGGATGAGGCCGCCGTGGACGCCGCGTTCAACGCCACGCTGGACATCATCGCCATTCGTTGCAAAGCCTTCTTTGACCTGCCTTTCACTCAGCTCAACCCAACTGAGTTGAAGGTCGAACTCGAACGCATTGCGCAGTTATAGCCGGAGGATTGTGATGACGACCTTGCCCAACCTCGATACCGGTCTTTGCAGCCCATTGCCTGTCGGCACGGCGCAACGGGTCAATCAACGGTCGATCCGAGCCCCCTTGCCAGCGTATGCTTTCGCACTTTCCTGAAAGGACGCGGGCATGCTGACGATCTTTTTCTACGCACTGGTATTCGGTTTCGTGTTTTGCCTCTCACCCGGTGCGGTGCTGGCCGAGACGTTGCGCCGAGGCTTGCTCCACGGCTTCACTCCAGCCCTGCTGGTTCAGTTCGGCTCCCTGGTGGGCGACGCCGTATGGGCGGTGATCGGCCTCACCGGCATTGCCTTGCTGGTCCAGCATGACGCCGTGCGCGTGCCGCTGACGGTGGTGTGCGCGGTGTACCTGGCCTGGCTGGGCGTGCGCGGTCTGATCGACGCCTGGCACCTGCCGCAAGCACACACCGCGCCCGCCCGCTCCGGGCAGAACGCACTGGCGGTGGGCGCCGCCATTTCCCTGGCCAACCCGAAGAACATTGTGTATTGGGGCGCCCTCGGCAGCGCGTTGTCCGGGATTGTCGGTGCCACGCCCAGCCATGGGCAGACCCTGATGTTTTTTGCCGGTTTCATGTTGGCTTCGGTGTTGTCGTGCTTCGTGGTGGCTACCCTGGTCAATCTGTTGCGCAAGACCGCATCGCCACTGTGGCAACGCATCAGTTATGGCTCCTGTGGATTGGTATTGTTGTATCTCGCGTACCTCGCCACACTTGGCCTGTGAAGTTATATATATCGCAACTTACCGACGCCTCTTGTCTGAATGAACTCTGAACGCAGGGTAATTTAATTAATCATGCGTTGACATTTTGTAACTGGCTGAGTAGATTGCCCCTGCCCGCAACTGGGGCCTTTTTTAAACCTCACAAAAGAAGCCAATGGACACAGTATCTAGTCGCTGTCCGAGCACCGCCTTTGCGGGCATCGGGCGCCAAACCCAGAATATGACAGGACTCGCTGCATCGGTCCGGTAAGCTGCGCTAGAGCTTGATGCTCCACCGTAACTGCCTCGCCGGTCGCCCGTCCGGTCCCGAGGTGTGTTATGACCCTTCAACTGTTTGTTTTACCTGATATCCGCTCGCTGGCCTCGGCCCTGCGCGCCAAGCTGTGCCGTGAGCCTGTAGGCTTCTCGCCTACCCGCTCGACCTTTGCCATACCCTCCCCCGACGTTCGCCCAGCGCCAATGCTGGCGCACTGGCGCGTCTGCCCAAGCACTGGCCAACTGGTTCAGCACTGGGATCACGCCGACCCTCAAGACCCTCAGAGACGGATCGTTTCCGGCCTCGTTCAAGCGAGCCTGATGCTTAGCCTCTACGTGAGCGCTCGCACAGCCTGAGCCTGCTGGAAACCACAACTTTCCCGATTAATCGCCTGGAGTTCTTTATGAACAAATCCAGTAGTAGCCCGCTGCGCGCTAGTTAATTAACGCGCACTAAGCGGGCCCTGTAAAAGTTATTAAGCACTTTATTTAAACCGATCGCGAAGTCCGCGGCTCGGCATGCTTTCGCTCGCCTGCAATCAGGTAAGTACCGGGTATGTTTTGTCGAGAATTGGCGACAGGAGTACAGACAATGAGCGCCGTAAAAAACACGCCTCTGCACAAGAAAAATGGCACCGCGACCGACACCAAACTGTCGATGCGTGCCGCCCGCGAAGCCCAGAACGGCCTGTCGGCCACCCTCGCCAATGTGCGGGCAACCCAGGATGGCCTGACCGAACTGGACGCCTCGGCGCGCCTGCAACGCGAAGGCTACAACGAAGTGGCCCACGACAAGCCGCCTCACGCCATCGTCCAGTTCCTGCAAGCACTGAACAACCCGTTCATCTATGTATTGCTGACCCTAGGCGGCATCAGCTTTGTCACCGACTGCTGGTTGCCGATGCAGGACGGTGAAGAAGCCGACCCGACCAAGGTCATTATCATCATGACTATGGTACTGCTCAGCAGCCTGCTGCGCTTTTGGCAGGAGCACCGCTCGGCCAAGTCCGCCGAAGCCCTCAAGGCGATGGTACGCACTACCGCCACCGTGTTGCGCCGCGAGCAAGTGGGCGCCCAGCCGGTCCTTCGCGAAGTGCCGATGCGCGAGCTGGTGGCCGGCGATATCGTGCAGTTGTCGGCTGGCGACATGATCCCGGCAGATATCCGTCTGATCGAATCCCGTGACCTGTTCATCAGCCAGGCCGTGCTGACCGGCGAAGCCTTGCCGGTGGAAAAGTACGACACGTTGGGTGACGTGACGCAGAAGTCGGCGTCCTCGCTGGCGGCTGGCCAAGACAACCTGCTGGACCTGCCGAACATCTGCTTCATGGGCACCAACGTGGTCAGCGGCCGCGCCAAAGCCGTGGTCGTCGCCACCGGGCCGCGCACCTACTTCGGCTCCCTGGCCAAGGCGATTGTCGGCTCCCGCGTGCAAACCGCCTTCGACCGTGGCGTGAACAGTGTCAGCTGGCTGCTGATCCGCTTCATGCTGGTGATGGTACCGATCGTGTTCCTGCTCAATGGCTTCTCCAAAGGCGATTGGGGCGATGCGTTCCTGTTTGCCCTGGCGGTGGCCGTCGGCCTCACCCCGGAAATGCTGCCGATGATCGTCAGCGCCAACCTGGCCAAGGGCGCTACCGCCATGGCCAAGCGCAAAGTGGTGGTCAAGCGCCTGAATGCGATCCAGAACTTCGGTTCGATGGACGTGCTGTGCACCGACAAGACGGGCACCCTGACCCAGGACAAGATCATCCTCGAACACCACGTCAACGCCTTTGGCCAACGCGATGACGCGGTGCTGTCCCTGGCCTGGCTCAACAGCTTTCACCAGAGCGGCATGAAGAACCTGATGGACCAGGCCGTGGTGCAGTTCTCGGAGCAGAACCCCAAGTTCCAAGTACCGTTTGCCTACAGCAAAGTGGACGAATTGCCATTCGACTTTGTACGCCGTCGCCTGTCGATCGTGGTCAAGGACGCTGCCGGCGACCAATTGCTGGTGTGCAAGGGCGCCGTGGAAGAGATGCTGGGCATTTCCACCCATGTGATGGAAGGTGGCGATGCCGTGCTGCTGGATGATCGCCGCCGCGAAGAGTTGCTGGCCCTGGCCAACGACTACAACGAGGATGGCTTCCGCGTACTGGTGGTCGCGACCCGCAATATCCCCAAATCCCTGGCACGCCAGCAGTACACCACCGCCGATGAACGCAACCTGGTGATCCAGGGCTTCCTGACCTTCCTCGATCCACCGAAGGAAACCGCAGGCCCGGCGATTGCCGCACTGCAACAGATCGGTGTGGCGGTCAAAGTATTGACCGGCGACAACGCCGTGGTCACCGCCAAGATCTGCCGGCAGGTCGGTCTTGAACCCGGCGAGCCACTGCTGGGGGTGGAAATCGAAGCGATGGACGACGCGACCCTGCTGCGCCGCGTGGAAGAGCGCACGGTGTTTGCCAAGCTGACACCGCTGCAGAAGTCGCGGGTGCTCAAGGCCCTGCAAGCCAACGGCCACACCGTGGGCTTCCTGGGTGATGGCATCAACGATGCTCCGGCGCTGCGCGATGCAGACGTGGGCATCTCGGTCGACACCGCGACCGATATCGCCAAGGAATCGGCCGACATCATCCTGCTGGAAAAGAGCCTGATGGTGCTGGAAGAAGGCGTGCTCAAAGGCCGCGAAACCTTCGGCAATATCATGAAGTACTTGAACATGACCGCCAGTTCCAACTTCGGCAACGTGTTCTCGGTGCTGGTGGCCAGCGCGTTCATTCCATTCATGCCGATGCTGGCGATTCACCTGCTGCTGCAAAACCTGATGTACGACATCTCCCAACTGGCCTTGCCGTGGGACAAGATGGACAAGGAATACCTGGCCAAGCCACGCAAGTGGGATGCGAAAAACATTGGCCGCTTCATGATCTGGATCGGGCCGACCTCGTCGATCTTCGACATCACCACCTTTGCGCTGATGTGGTACGTGTTCTCCGCCAACAGCGTGGAAATGCAGACCCTGTTCCAGTCCGGCTGGTTCATCGAGGGGCTGCTCTCGCAAACCCTGGTGGTGCACATGCTGCGCACTCGCAAGATTCCGTTCTTCCAGAGCACGGCTGCGTGGCCGGTGCTGATGATGACCTGTGTGGTGATCGCCCTAGGGATCTACGTACCGTTCTCGCCGCTGGGCACCCTGGTAGGCCTGGAACCGCTGCCACTGGCGTACTTCCCATGGCTGGTCGGCACCCTGCTCGCTTACTGCTGCGTAGCCCAACTGATGAAAACGATCTACATCCGCCGCTTCAAGCAGTGGTACTGATCGCTCCCGCCGTTTAAACGGTGGCGGCCGCCCGGTCGCCACCGTGCATCACAAGGATTCAAATCATGCGCGTCTTGATCTGTGCAGGTCGTCATTACGCCGACACCAAGAAGTCCCGCCAAGTGCTGGACGCTTACCACCGCCT
>NZ_JBOICG010000597.1:0-3893 GCF_050739995.1 Pseudomonas sp.
GAGTGCACCAGACGACGAAGCAGTTTTCTTCTGGAAAGTTGCTTCAGCTGCAACCAGAGGTGATCTGGTCTATCAAGCGCCAACCCTGCACTCATAGCTCAGCTGGATAGAGTACTCGGCTACGAACCGAGCGGTCACAGGTTCGAATCCTGTCGAGTGCACCATACAAACAAAAAGCCCGCCTAGTGCGGGCTTTTTGCCGTCTGGCGTTTGTGTAGGAATTATCGCAAGCGTTGTCTTTTTCGCTCGCCTCATGTGTTTTCCTTTCAGGGCGGTGCGTCGCAGTTCATAGATGCGGTCAATGCTGAGCTTTGCCTCGCAAGCGCTTGTTCTTTCCAGTTTTTTGACGTTAAAAGCGTACGCAGCGTGTATCATTGCGCCCGTCAGCCCCGCCGGGGCTTGTGGAATACCTCCATGGACTTACCCAGTAGTTACTCAATACCCCGCTTTACCAATCATGAATTGACTGATTGATCCTCCCGGCGTGCCCCGCTGCTGGGAGTGGAGTTCGCCTATGACCGAAGTAGAAGTAAAGAAAACACAAGACAGCCTGCAGGATCGACTGGCTCAAGTCATCGAGCTGCTGCAGCGCCAGCGCGTGGTCGAAGACCTCACGCACCGCCAGGAAGGTCCGCATCACGACCGCGTCGAAAACCTGGTTCACCGGCAAAACCTCGTCGAGTTGCAGCGCAAGCTCGACGACCTGCACTCTGCCGACATTGCTTATATCCTCGAAGCCTTGCCGCTGGATGATCGACTGACTCTCTGGCAGTTGGTCAAGGCCGATCGTGACGGCGACATCCTCCTCGAAGTATCCGACTCGGTCCGTGAAACCCTGATCGCCGACATGGATGATCACGAGCTCCTGGCTGCGGCCAAGGAGATGGATGCTGACGAACTGGCAGACCTGGCCCCTGAGCTTCCCCGTGACGTTGTCCATGAGCTGATGGAGGCTCTCGACGGCCAGCAGCGCGAGCGTGTGCGTTCGGCGCTGTCTTATGATGAGGACCAGGTCGGCGCGCTGATGGACTTCGAGATGGTTACCATCCGCGAAGATGTCAGCCTGGAAGTGGTGTTGCGTTACCTGCGTCGCCTGAAAGAGCTGCCTGGCCATACTGACAAGCTGTTTGTTGTCGACTACGAAGGCATCCTGAAAGGTGTATTGCCGATTAAGCGTCTGCTGGTCAACGATCCAGAGAAGAAAGTCGCTGAGGTGATGGCCAGTGACCCGGTGAGTTTTCATCCGGATGAGGATGCCTATGAGGCGGCGCAAGCGTTTGAACGTTATGACTTGATCTCGGCACCGGTTGTCGACAAAAACGGTAAGTTGATTGGCCGTTTGACCATCGATGAAATGGTCGACCTTATTCGTGAAGAGAGTGAAACCGAAGTCCTCAACATGGCGGGCTTGCGTGAAGAGGAAGATATTTTTGCATCGGTCTGGCGTTCTCTGCATAACCGTTGGGCCTGGCTGGCGATCAACCTGATCACGGCTTTCATCGCCTCGCGTGTGATTGGGTTGTTTGAAGGCTCTATTGAGAAGCTAGTGGCTCTTGCAGCGCTGATGCCGATTGTGGCCGGTATCGGCGGCAACTCCGGTAATCAGACCATTACCATGATCGTGCGCGCGATGGCGCTGGACCAGGTGAGTACCGCCAACTCCTCGCGCCTGCTGCGTAAAGAGTTGGCTGTGGGGCTGATCAACGGTTTGGTGTGGGGCGGAGTGATCGGTGTGGTGGCCTACTTGCTTTATGGCAGTTGGTCGCTGGGTATCGTGATGACGGCTGCCATGACCCTCAACCTGTTGTTGGCTGCTTTGATGGGGGTGCTGATCCCTATGACGCTGGCGCGATTGGGGCGCGACCCGGCAATGGGGGCCAGTGTGATGATTACCGCTATGACCGACAGCGGCGGTTTCTTTATCTTCTTGGGGTTGGCGACAATCTTCCTGCTCTGACTTTTTCTCGCGGGGGCAATTCTGCCCCCGTTCTGTATCCACTTCCCAAATCCCATGCAAAAAAAAGCCAGCACTTGGCTGGCTTCGGCTTTCAGGGGGAGATCAATTGGCTTCTGCGGCCGCCTCAACGTCGTGCGCGATAAGAGAGACGAGAGCATTTTGCTGGCGGTGGGAGAGCTGGCGAAAACGCTGCAGCAGTTCGCGTTCGTGCAGTGACAGCTCGGGGCTGTCCAGGCGCATGCTCAGCTCTTCACCCAGCGCACCTTCCTGAATAAGGCTCTGTTCCAGGCGGGCGATGATTTCGGAGTTCATGCTGCGGTGATGATTGCGAGCCACCTCGGCAATGCGTTCCCGCATTCCGTCTGGCAGACGTACGACGAACTTGTCAGCCGTACGGCTGGAATAAATTGCCTGTTTCAATGGGCGCATATATTTAACCGGTTAGTTCAGAGGAGCGGTTTTTGGAATTGGCCGCAAGATGAGTGTTAAGACAAGGCTCACGACCAAAGTTCAACCCGAATTGCAAAGAGGCCGCATCATGCCTCAGATTTGCCATTTCCTTGGCGTCAATTCTGTGACAAATATTGAACCGCCTAAAGGCTTTATGCCAGCACTCATTTGCAATTTTGCGGACTGGTTGGAAAACTTTTTGCACGGGATCCGGATTTCTGATCATTGCGCAAGCCCAGGCCGAAAGCGGGTTGAAGGGCGCACATCCTATAGCAATATGGCCTTTTGCCCTCAATCTTAAGACTAGTGGCAGTTTGCCGATTTACTAGCGTCAGGCGACGTAAGGTAGGCGGGTGTGCCCTAGCGCAGTATTGGGTCGAATTTGATTCGGCGGCCCCTGATCAATGTAAGGATCAGCAGGCTGCCAAACACTGCGCTGGCAATAAATGCCGTGGTTGGGTCGTTATGAGGGTGCGTACAGAGACCTGTGAGAGCTGTCGAAAGCGTCAAGTAGAGGAATAACCAAGCGGGTTTGGACATGATTGCTTCCTTAGAAAACCCAGTGCCCGGACTCAGTAGTGGTTTGAGTGCCCTGAGTCGGGTGAATGGGAGGGGATGGTTTGGCGCTCATTACTGCCAATTGCGGGCGTTGTTGAAGGTGATGCGCAGAAGCTTGGCTGATCTGTGTTGTGTTTCGGGCATTGGTAGGCTGGAAATGAAAAGTCACCAGCACGGCCAGGGCTGCAGTGTTGAGGGCTAACAGGGCGGCGCTGCTCATGGTCATCTTCTCCACTGAGGGTTTTGTCAGGTTGGCTTCTTTGTGGAGGGGGATACAGCAGATGTCATGCCAATACTTTATTTCAGCAAAATCAATGAGTTGTGTTTGATTTGAGTGCTTGCATGATTGCAATTTGCAATGATGGCTTTTTGGGCTGATGCAATTTGCACGATGTCATTCATGGCTCGGCTTTGCAGGGTGAAAGCTCGATTGCTTGTACAGTGATCGGCCTACACTCGAAAAGCCTACGGACGACATGACAAAACCTACCTTGGCCGTTAACATGCACGCCGTCCGTCGCTGGGCTTTTGGTTTGGCGGTGGATATTTGTCCCAGTAGCTCAATTGGATAGAGCATCCCCCTCCTAAGGGGAAGGTTGGCCGTTCGAACCGGCCCTGGGACACCATCTATATTCAGGACATCTAGCTATAGGTGTTCGCCGATTGGCGTGTTGTCCGCCCCTTCTCTTTATTGTCGTGTTCACTGGAGGCTCTTTCTTCTATATAGAAGGGAGAGGTGAGGGCGTTTTGAGCTACTTGTTAGAAAATCCAAATTAGGTGTTGACGGCAAATTCTAGAGGCCTATAATTCGCCCCACTTCCGGCGCAGTCGAAACGGAAAACTCCTTGGTAAACAACGAGTTATGATGTTTTCGGCAGCAAGGTGCTTCAGTTCATCGAAGCGGCCAGGAAGTTGAAAAAGAGGTGTT
>NZ_JBOICG010000598.1:0-5068 GCF_050739995.1 Pseudomonas sp.
TGTCAGGCGGATAGCCGGCGATCTTGTACTGCGCCAATGATGTCTGCATCACTTCGAAACTTTGGTTGATCAGGTCCAACAGTGATGCCGGGCCGACGTTGTCGATGATGAACGAACCGGTCGCAGACCTCGGCGCACCTTCAGCTTCCGGCGCCGCGGCGGGTTGCTGGGCTTCGGGCTCTGCTGACTCCAGCCACGGGTTGATCTCTGCCGCGTCAGCCTGCAATGCCTCCTGTTCCAGCTTCATTAATTGTTCGGCTTGTTTGCGTCGAAACGGCAGGTGCGAACCCAAGGATCTCGCCAGGTTATTGAAACGACTCTTGAACGCTGGCGGACGCTGGATCACCGGCAAGTGGTAGTGCTTTTGATTGGTGGCATTGAGATTGACCGCGATGATCAAGTCGCAATGGCTCGATACCACCGGTACGATCGGCAGTGGGTTGAGCAGGCCGCCGTCCACCAGCATGCGGTTACCCTGCATCACCGGTGTGAACAGGCTGGGGATCGCTGCCGAGGCGCGCATGGCCTGGTGCAGGCAGCCTTCCTGGAACCA
Organism: Pseudomonas sp.; assembly: GCF_050739995.1. Lineage (GTDB taxonomy): Bacteria > Pseudomonadota > Gammaproteobacteria > Pseudomonadales > Pseudomonadaceae > Aquipseudomonas. The sequence goes on from NZ_JBOICG010000598.1 coordinate 554, forward strand.
GATCTCTTGCTGGTTGGTCAGGTCAGTGGCGACTGCGGTGTAGGGAATGCGCAGTTCTTCGATGTTGAGTTCGCCGACGATCTTGCGGATCTGTCCGAAGACTTTTTCACCACGAATGGCGCCCAGGCGAAAGCTCACATCCACCAGTCGCAGTACGTCAAGGTAATCGAGGCTTTCGATCCAGTTTCGATACTCGTCCAATTTGCCGGCGGCGTAGATCCCACCGACCACCGCGCCCATGGAACAGCCGGCGATACAGGCGATGTCATAACCCCGCCGTTCGATTTCTTCGATCACGCCGATATGGGCGTACCCCCGGGCCCCTCCGGAGCCCAGCACCAAGGCAACACGTTTCTTCATGAGCTGATCCTTCGTAAAACAGTTGCCCACAATGCGCCCATCCTAGGTGCGGCTTCAATCTTCGTCGATGTGCGGAAGATTTTTCCAGAATAACCAGGGCGCTCGGGTATGCTCTGGCTATAGTCAGTTTTGCTTTCAGATGGTCAGACAAGGCACTTTTTCTTGTGGGCAACGTCTACAGCCTACGACTGTTTTTTGTTTATTTTGAGGTGTCATCGATGAAAGCCTGGATGTGTGTGCCTGTGATCGTGTTGGCCCTGGCCGGTTGTGCCGGGAAAACTGCATACCGTGATAGCTGTGGCACGCAATTGGATGCCGCCTGGCACGAACTGGACCTGGCCAAGGCCGAAGGTTTTGCCGGGACTGTCAGTTACTCCAAGGCCCTGTCGCTGTTGACCGGCGCCAAGACCCAGCAGCAATTCGAAGCTTTTGAGGGTTGCTCCAACAAGGCTGAGAAGGCACGGTTCTATATTCGTGAGTCGCGCGCCGGACGTTAATTAAAACGTCGTGGTGGGCAGGGAATTTCATCGTCAGCGGAGGAAGGGATGTCAGCTTTGGTCGATCAGTTAGTCGCTCAGGTCATTGGCCTGGAAGTAGGGTTACTGAGCTGCCAGGCTCGCCTCGCTGCCGTCACCGACGATGAAGCTCTACATGATCTGCGCACCACGCTGCGACGCCTGCGCAGCCTGTTGCGCCCCCTGCGCGGGTTACCGGGGGTGGAACAGCTCGAATCGGCCGCCAGCACGGTCGGCCAATTGACCACGCCACTGCGGGACCGAGAGGTGCTGGCTGCCCACCTGCATCAGCATGGTTATCATCAGGCCGCTGAGCGGCGTTTGCGCCTGCAACCCGATGCTTATCGGCACGTGGCGCAAAGCCCTGAGGTGGCCCATCTGTTGTTGATCCTTGATGCCTTCCCGCGGTTTGTACGCGCGTCTGAACACCAGAAATTGCTCAAGGGTTTGCGCCCGCGCATTGAGAAGCGCCTCGCCAAGCAATGGCAAAAACTCGATGAGGCTTTGAAGGAGCCCGGTCATGACCGCCACCGTCTGCGGTTGTTGATCAAGCGTGTACGTTACGCTGCCGAAGCCTATCCCGAGCTGGACAAGCTCCCCAGCAAAGCTATGTCCCGTCTCAAGAGCGCTCAAAGTGCCCTGGGGGACTGGCACGACTGCTGGCAGTGGCTGGCCCAGGCCGAACTCCAGCCGGACTTGCAACCCTGCGTCGCCGTGTGGCATCGCACCATGGCCAAGGCAGAAGGGCAGGCGGATCGGGTTCTGGATAAGCTCAGCACCGATTGTTTCTAAACCGGTCCGGTTTTTGGCCGGTATGGGCGCTGTGCCGTCATCCCTCGCTGGTTAAGATCGCCCAATCCGTGTTCCTGCCGTGAGGTCCCCATGCGCTTTAGTGATTTGCTCGACGCTGCCCGTAGCAACCCGCTGGAGGTCACCATTCCTGCGGAATGGGGCCAAGGCCGCGCTACGTTTGGTGGCCTGGTCGCCGCCTTGCAATATGAAGCCTTGCGCGCTCAAGTGCCGGCGGATCGCCCATTACGCTCACTGGCGATTACGTTCGTCGGCCCGGTTGAACCGGATGTACCCGCCAGTTACCAGGTGGAAGTGTTGCGCGAAGGTAAGGCTGTCAGCCAGTTACTCGGGCGTGTGGTGCAGAACGGCGAAGTGGCCACCTTGGTACAGGCCAGTTTTGGTGCTGCCCGTGAGTCGCAGATTGACGTAGGCAGTGAGCCGCCACCGGCTTTCAAGCACTGGGATGAGTGCCAGGAATTACCGTATATCAAAGGTGTCACCCCCGAGTTCATGCGCCATCTGGCCATGCGCTGGAGCGTCGGCGGGTTGCCATTCACCGGCAATAAGTCGCGCGACATGGGCGGCTGGGTGCGCCTGCGCGGCGATGTGAAGGAGGAGGCGTTGACCGAGTCACACATCCTCGCCCTGGTCGATGCTTGGCCGCCGGCCTTGCTGCCGCACCTGAGCAAGCCTGCTCCGGGCAGCACCCTGACCTGGACTATCGAATTCATTCAGCCGCTGCAACAACTGACCACGCTCGATTGGTGCCAGTACTACGTCAACATCGAATATGCCCGCGACGGCTACGGCCATGCCGCCGCTGCACTCTGGAGTCCGGCCGGCGAGTTGATCGCCATCAGCCGCCAGACCGTGGTGGTCTTTGCCTGACCGGCTCAATGCCGGTGGCGTTGGCGCCAGGCGCGCCACCAGCCACCGCTCAGCACAAAGCGCGGAAAGGTCACGAACTGCTCAACGACCAGGCGCTGCACGGCATCTTTACGATCACTGAACGGCTCACTGGCCTGGGCTTCCAGGCTGTGGCCGTGACGCTGCAACGCCAGGCCGGCGATGATGCCGACAACACCGACGGCAAAACTGGCCAGGCTCAGGCTGAACACGCCGGACACGATCAACAGAAACCCGATGATAAACAGCGGCACCGCAATCAGGTGCAGCGCGAGATTGGTCGGGTGCTGGTGATTTTGCGGGTAGTTACGCCATTGCCAGGCGGGGAGATTGGGATGACGTTTGCCCATGATGGTGAATCCTCTGTCCGTTGAATTAGCTTGGACAGAGTTTAGGTGGGGGTTGCGAGAGTGGCGAATTGGGGCTGGCTATGGGGGCTATAGAGGCCGGGCACCCAGTTCGCGTAAGCACAATCTAATTGGATCTGGTTAATCAGATTATGCTCAGCTCTTCTAGCATCAGTAACAAGCTGAGTCCGGATCATTGATATATACAGATGGTCCACAGAGAGAAATATATTTAGCCTTGAACTCAATTGCTGATGTTGTGGATATCGCCCGCAACGCATAAAAATTTTCGTGTTTGGTTAATGTTATTTTTAGCAGCTCTCCAGTAGGGATATTGCTGATTCTGACTTCACTCAGCCCTCCGCAATCCAAGCCTATCCTGCATTTATTATACCCCGCTTTGATCCACTTTTCCGGCGGCGCATCGGGAAGCTCGGAAATATCAAACCCTAAACCTATATTGGGCCTGTCATTATCAATGGTCACAGAGAAAAGTGTTATTTCACCTATTTCTATTGGGTAGGTAAATACTTTGTTAAAAAAAGTAGTATTTTCTAATTCGTTCCAATACTTCATTTCGCACTCCGAAAATAATAGTGGTTTTTGGCACCTTCTAATTTGCCATTTCTTGGACTGTTTATCGGTCGAAGGTTGAAATGCGCTGTTTGATCCCCCATTCCCCCTGACGCAGAAAATTTGTGCCCAGCACCATGGTCCTGAATCAGAACCTTAGAGCCGTTGGCACGGGTGAACTCATACTCTCGCGTCATTACCGGTCTGCCTCGCGTATCTAGGACTTCATTATTTTGCTTGTCCCTCATCGACACCAGTGAATATTGCCTTGTTTTCCCCAGCCTCGTGTCAAACACTTGGTCTGGGTGTTGCGTACGCGGAATTCCTGCATCGGCCTTTGCTTGTTTGAAAGCACCATTCCTTGAAATCTCGGGTACGGGCGGTTCTGCGGGTCTTTCACATTCTAGATTTATCCTACCTTTAGGTGGGCAGTTGGCGCTCAACCCTAGAGGGTCCACCCACCCGGTAGGATTAGGCGCGTACTGGTACGCATTGATCCCACCCGCCAACTTCACCGGATCCGGCGTCAGGTACCGACCAATATCCGGATGGTAGTAGCGATGGCGGTTGTAGTGCAGGCCGCTTTGCGCGTCGAAGTACTGGCCTTGGAAGCGCAACGGGTTGTCGACTTTACCGACGTCGTGGCGGGCGATTTCGCCGTAGGCGCGGTAGTGGGCGGACCAGACGATTTCACCGTCGGGTGCCGTGAGTTCTTGCGGGGTACCTAGGTGGTCGAGTTGGTAGTGAAAGGGTTTTGTGTCTTTCGGACCAAACCCCTCTAGCAGGGCTAGCGGCCGGAAGCTGTCCGGCTCGTAGACATAACTGCGATGACGTTCCGCCTGATGCTCGGCAATCAGCTTGTCGCCTTGCCAGAAAAACTCCGTGGTTTTTTCATCTACGGTTTTGCTGATGCGTCGTCCAAACGGGTCATAGCGATAGCGGGCGGTTTGCCCGTCCGGTTGGGTGAGGCCGATCAGCCGATGCTGACAGTCGTAACGGTATTCAGTGACAAGCTGCTGGCC
>NZ_JBOICG010000599.1:0-13505 GCF_050739995.1 Pseudomonas sp.
CCTAGAAGCTTGCTCGACGTGCTTGATGGCTTCGGGATCATCCGCAAAAGGCAGCAAGGTCGCGTCTTCAAACTCCGACTTGCGCTTGGGGCTGAACACCCACAACGCCAGGCCGACAAAGGCCACCATCACGACAACGGTGCCCAGGCCACGAATCATCCCGATATCCATGAAGATCACCGTTTGCTTTTGATGATGGTGCCAAGGCCTTGCAGGTAGGCCACCAATGCGTCCATTTCGGTCTTGCCCTTCACGGCGGCGGCTGCACCGGCGATGTCTTCATCGGTGTAGGGCACGCCCAGGGTGCGCAAGACTTCCATCTTCTTCGCGGTGTCCTTGCCGTCGAGCTTGTTTTCCACGAGGAACGGGTACGCCGGCATTTTCGACTCAGGCACCACGTTGCGCGGGTTGTACAAGTGCGCACGCTGCCAGTCATCGGAGTAACGTCCGCCGACCCGGGCCAGGTCTGGCCCGGTACGCTTGGAACCCCACAGGAACGGGTGGTCCCACACGCTTTCGCCGGCCACCGAGTAGTGGCCATAACGTTCGGTTTCGGCGCGGAACGGGCGGATCATCTGCGAGTGGCAGCCGACACAACCGTTGGCGATGTAGACGTCGCGGCCTTCCAGTTCAAGGGCGGTGCGTGGCTTCATGCCTTCGACCGGCTTGTTGGTCACGTCCTGGAAGAACAGCGGAACGATCTGGGTCAGGCCGCCGATGCTCACGGCGATGACCATGAAGAAGGCCAGCAGGCCGATATTCTTCTCGACTACTTCATGCTTCATCAGTGGGCTCCCACAACGGCGATCTTGGCGGCGGCTTCGGCTTCAGCTGGGTCGGCGGCACGCACGGTGCGCCAGACGTTGTAGGCCATGAGGAACATGCCGCTGGCGAAGAACGCACCGCCCAGGGCACGCACGATATAGCCCGGATGGCTGGCTTGCAGCGCTTCGACGAAGGAGTAGGTGAGTGTGCCGTCATCGTTGATCGCACGCCACATCAGGCCCTGGGTGATGCCGTTGACCCACATCGAGGCGATGTAGAGCACGGTGCCGATGGTCGCCAGCCAGAAGTGCGCGTTGATCAGCCCGACGCTGTGCATCTGCGCACGGCCGAACAGTTTGGGGATCATGTGGTACAGCGCGCCGATGGAGATCATCGCCACCCAGCCCAAGGCACCGGCGTGCACGTGGCCGATGGTCCAGTCGGTGTAGTGGGACAGCGAGTTGACGGTCTTGATCGCCATCATCGGCCCTTCGAAGGTCGACATGCCGTAGAACGCCAGCGATACCACGAGGAAACGCAGGATCGGGTCGGTGCGCAATTTATGCCAGGCGCCCGACAGGGTCATCATGCCGTTGATCATGCCACCCCAGCTCGGGGCCAGCAGGATGATCGACATCGCCATGCCCAACGACTGCGCCCAATCTGGCAACGCGGTGTAGTGCAGGTGGTGCGGGCCGGCCCAGATATACAGGGTGATCAGCGCCCAGAAGTGCACGATGGACAGGCGATAGGAGTAGATCGGACGTTCGGCCTGCTTGGGCACGAAGTAGTACATCATCCCCAGGAAACCGGTGGTGAGGAAGAAACCCACGGCGTTGTGGCCGTACCACCACTGGATCATCGCGTCCGTCGCCCCGGCGTAGGCCGAGTAGGATTTGAAGAAGCTCACCGGCAAGGAGGCGTGGTTGACGATGTGCAGCATCGCCGTCACCAGGATGAACGCGCCGTAGAACCAGTTCCCCACATAGATGTGCTTGGTCTTGCGCTTGACGATGGTGCCGAAGAACACCACGGCGTAGGTCACCCACACGATGGCGAGCAAAATGGCGATCGGCCATTCCAGCTCGGCGTATTCCTTGGTGGTGGTGTAGCCCAGGGGCAGGGTGATGACGGCGCCGAGGATGACGGCTTGCCAGCCCCAGAAGGTGAAGGCCGCGAGGCCATCGGAGATCAGTCGCGTCTGGCAGGTTCGCTGCACGACATAGTAGGAGGTGGCAAACAATGCACATCCGCCGAAGGCGAAAATCACCAGGTTGGTGTGCAGCGGGCGCAGGCGGCCGAAGGTCGTCCATGGCAAACCGAAATTCAATTCCGGCCAAACCAGTTGCGAGGCGATGAACACCCCGAGCCCCATGCCAAGGATCCCCCAGACCACCGTCATGATGGCGAACTGGCGGACTACCTTATAGTTATAAGCAGTCGGACTGATTGCTGTGCTCATTCTAAGGTTCCACGGTTTAGGTTTTTTTATAGGTAAAATCGGCCGCAAGTATGTAGAAAGCGAGGGGCCATTGCAACGCAATGGCTGACCTGTATCAATGCGTTCCACGCCAGATTCTGCGCCCTTTCCATGTTTGGCGTAGGGACAAAATCCGAAATGGAAAGCTGATCGAGTGGACAAGAAAATTTCAGGGTCGCGACAGGAGTCGTTGCGTACGCCAGGATCAGTCCGCTGTGCAAGCAAGCGTAGACCCGAATGGCAGGAGGGGAAAGTTGCGCTTTGGATGGGTGCGACACTTGGTCGCGTAGAGCGGTAGAGCTGCCGCCCCAAATTGGGGCGGCAGTCACAAGCTATTGCGGTTGGCTTTCTGGCGTTGCGCCATCAGCGTTGTGGGACAGGCTGTAGACGTAGGCGGCGAGCAAGTGCACTTTGTCATTGCCTTGCAGCACATCTTGCGCCGGCATCTGGCCTTGTCGGCCGTGGCGGATAGTCTGTTGCAACTGTGCCAGGCTGGTGCCGTAGATAAAACCGGCAGGCTCGGTCAGGTTCGGCGCGCCCATGGCTTCCATGCCGTGGCCTTGCGGGCCGTGACACGCCACGCAAGTTGTATTGAAGGCCGCTTGACCTGCCGCCAGATCAGCCGTGCTGTTGGCCGGCAATGGCAATTTGGCCAGGTCGTGACGCACATAGGCGGCGACGTTTTTCACACCGTCCTCGCCCAGTATTTCACCCCAGGCCGGCATCGCCGCGTGGCGGCCGTTCAAGATGGTGGTCTTGATCGCTTCGGCCGAACCACCCCAGCGCCAGAGAGTGTCCGCCAGGTTCGGGAAACCATACGCACCCTTGGCATCCGAGCCGTGGCACACCGCGCAGTTGGAGGCGAACAAGCGGCCGCCCATTTTTAATGCTTGCGGGTCTTTTGCCACGTCTTCCACCGGCATGGCCGCGAATTTGGCGAAGATCGGCCCGAACTTGGCGTCGGCCTTGGCCATTTCCTTGTCCCATTCCTTGTTCTGGGTCCAGCCGTCTTCATAGCCCGGCAGCACGCCTTTCCAATTGCCCAGGCCCGGGTAGAGGATCAGGTAGCCGACGGCAAATACCAGGGTGCCGGCGAACAGCATGAACCACCATTGCGGCAGCGGGTTGTCGTATTCCTCGATGCCATCGAAGGCATGGCCCATGGTCTGGTCGACGCTGCCCTTGGTCTCGCCCTTGCGGGTGCCGATCAACAGCCAGGTCAGGCCGATCAGGCTGCCGAGGGTCAGTACGCAGATCCATGTACTCCAAAAGGTAGTCATGGCCGGGTGCTCCTTGTTGCAGGCTCTTCTTGAGCGTCGGATGGAGAGGGTTCATCAGCGAACGGCAGCAGGCGCGCCTGCTCGAATTCCGCGTTGCGCCGGTTGTTGAACACCCACAGCGACAGGCCGATAAAGGCGATGGCGACCACCAGCGTGCCGAGGCCGCGGATGGTGCCCGCATCGAATTCAAATCCCATGGCTCACCTCTTGCTCTTGATGGCAGTGCCGAGTACTTGCAGGTACGAAACCAGCGCGTCCATCTCGGTCTTGCCCTTGAGGCTGGCGACGGCGCCGCTGATGTCGTCGTCGGTGTACGGCACGCCGAGGGTGCGCATCACTTTCAACTTGGTCTCGGTGTGGCTGCTGTCGACCGGTGCCGTGACCAGCCACGGGTAGGCCGGCATTTTCGACTCTGGCACCACGTTGCGCGGGTTGTACAAGTGCGCGCGGTGCCAATCGTCCGAGTAACGCGCGCCAACGCGAGCCAGGTCCGGCCCGGTGCGCTTGGAGCCCCACAGGAACGGGTGGTCCCACACACTTTCACCGGCCACCGAGTAGTGGCCGTAGCGCTCGGTCTCGGCGCGGAACGGGCGGATCATCTGCGAGTGGCACTGTACGCAGCCTTCGCGGATGTAGATGTCACGGCCTTCCAGTTGCAGCGCGGTGTAGGGCTTCATGCCTTCCACCGGCTTGTTGGTCACGTCCTGGAAGAACAGCGGGACGATCTGGGTCAGGCCGCCGATGCTCACGGCGAATACCATCAGCAGCATCAACAGGCCGACGTTCTTTTCAATCGTTTCGTGTTTCATCACAGACTCCTCAGGCCAGCTGCGCCGTGGTGGCGGCTTCGACTGGCTGCGCAGAACGCACGGTGCGCCAGGTGTTGTAAGCCATCAGCAACATGCCGGTGAGGAACACCGCACCGCCCACCAACCGCACGATGAAGCCTGGGTGGCTGGCCACCAGGGTTTCGACGAAGGAGTAGGTCAAGGTGCCGTCTTCGTTGACCGCACGCCACATCAGGCCCTGGGCGATGCCGTTGACCCACATCGAGGCGATGTAGAGCACGGTGCCGATGGTGGCCAGCCAGAAGTGCGCGTTGATCAGGCCGAGGCTGTACATCTGCTCGCGACCGAAGACTTTGGGGATCATGTGGTACAGCGCGCCGATGGAAATCATCGCCACCCAACCGAGGGCGCCGGCGTGTACGTGGCCGATGGTCCAGTCGGTGTAGTGGGAGAGGGCGTTGACGGTCTTGATCGCCATCATTGGGCCTTCGAACGTCGACATGCCGTAGAAGGCCAGGGAGACGACCAGGAAGCGCAGGATCGGGTCGCTGCGCAACTTATGCCAGGCGCCGGACAGCGTCATCATGCCGTTGATCATGCCGCCCCAGCTCGGCGCCAGCAGCACCAGGGACATCACCATGCCCAGGGACTGCGCCCAATCCGGCAGTGCGGTGTAGTGCAGGTGGTGCGGACCGGCCCAGATGTACAGGGTGATCAGCGCCCAGAAGTGCACGATGGACAAACGATAGGAGTACACCGGACGCTCGGCCTGCTTGGGCACGAAGTAGTACATCATCCCCAGGAAGCCCGCCGTCAGGAAAAAGCCCACCGCGTTGTGGCCGTACCACCACTGCACCATGGCATCTGTCGCACCGCCGTAGGCCGAGTAGGACTTGGTCCAACTCACCGGCAGGGAGGCGTGGTTGACGATGTGCAGGATGGCCACGGTGATGATGAACGCACCGAAGAACCAGTTGCCGACGTAGATGTGCTTGGTCTTGCGCTTCATCACCGTGCCGAAGAACACGACGCCGTAGGCGACCCAGACGATGGCGATCAAAATCGCGATCGGCCATTCCAGTTCGGCGTATTCCTTGGAGGTGGTGTAGCCCAGCGGCAGGCTGATGGCCGCCAGTACAATCACCAGTTGCCAGCCCCAGAAGCAGAACGCAGCGATTTTCGGTGCGAACAGCTGCGTCTGGCAGGTGCGTTGTACCGAGTAGAAGGAGCTGGCGAACAGTGCGCAGCCGCCGAAGGCGAAGATCACCGCGTTGGTGTGCAGTGGGCGCAAGCGACCGAAACTGGTCCAGGGCAAATCGAAGTTGAGTGCAGGCCAGACCAATTGGGCGGCGAGAAAAACCCCGAGCCCCATGCCGACGATGCCCCACACCACCGTCATAATGGCGAATTGGCGGACCACCTTGTAGTTATAGGCGGTACTTAAAGTAGTGTTCATGGTTCCCCATCCACGGTTCAACCCAAGCCAATGCGGCACTTGGGCTGGAGTTATAGGCAGACTAAAAAGCGAGGCAAGCATGGGCAAAGAGCACAAGGCCAGTATTGACGGGGATCAATGGGCGCACTGCGTGCAGGAACGCGGCTGGTTGTGGGATGCCGCGACAGGGTCTATCGCGCGTGAGCCTGCGACCCTGATCCTGGCCCATGGCGCCGGTGCGCCGATGGACTCGTCGTTCATGAACGATATGGCTGCACGCCTTGCCGGGCATGGCGTGAACGTGTTGCGCTTTGAGTTTCCCTACATGGCCCAGCGCCGGGTGGACGGCGGTAAGCGCCCTCCGAACCCGGCGCCGAAATTGCTGGAATGCTGGCGTGAGGTATATGCCCAGGTGCGACGTCATGTCGCTGGGAAACTGGCGATTGGTGGCAAGTCCATGGGCGGGCGCATGGCCAGTTTGTTGGCCGATGAGTTGGGCGCTGATGGACTGGTGTGCCTGGGTTATCCGTTCTATGCGGTGGGCAAGCCGGAAAAGCCCCGGGTCGAGCATCTGGCCGGATTGAAGACGCCGACGTTGATTGTGCAAGGCGAGCGGGATGCCCTGGGCAATCGGATGGCGGTCGAGGGGTATGCGTTATCGCCAAGCATCGAAGTGATGTGGCTGGTGGCGGGGGATCATGATTTGAAGCCGTTGAAGGCTTCGGGGTTCAGTCATGAGCAGCATCTGGAGGCTGCAGCGGTGCAAGTGGCTAAGTTCATCGGCGGCTGTTAAGGCCCCATCGCAGGCAAGCCAGCTCCCACATTTGAATGTATTCACAGATCAGAATCTGTGAACCCAGTCCAATGTGGGAGCTGGCTTGCCTGCGATAGCGATCTACCGGTTGAAGCGCTCTACCAGCGAGTACTGGGTATTGGCGGTGTGGGTCAGCTCTTCACTCAACTGCGCCGAGTTCAGCGCCTGCTCCGAGGTCTGGTCCGCCAACAGCGCAATGGTGCTGATGTTGCGGCTGATCTCTTCGGCAACAGCGCTTTGCTCTTCGGTCGCCGCTGCGATCTGGGTGGTCATGTCGGTGATATTGGCCACCGCTTCACTGATGCCCACCAACGCCTGATCGGCTTCCATTACCCGTGCCACACCCTCTTCGGCCTGGCGATGTCCGGCGTCCATGGTTTGTACGGCGGCGCTGGCGGTTTGCTGCAGCTTGGCGATCAGGGTGTGGATCTGCCCGGTGGACTCCGCAGTACGCTGGGCCAATTGGCGGACTTCGTCGGCCACGACCGCAAAACCACGGCCCATCTCACCGGCGCGGGCCGCTTCGATGGCAGCGTTGAGCGCTAGCAGGTTGGTCTGGTCGGCGATGCCTTTGATCACGTCGACCACGCCGCCGATTTCATCGCTGTCCTTGGCCAGTTGGGTGACGGTCGCGCCGGTTTCACCCACGGCAACGGACAAGCGCTGAATCGCCTCGCGGGTTTCCCCGGCGATGTCGCGGCCACGGCCGGTCAGGCGATTGGCTTCCTGGGTGGCGTCGGCGGTGCGTTGTACGTGGCTGGCCACTTCCTGGGTGGTGGCGGCCATCTGGTTGACGGCGGTGGCCACCTGTTCGGTTTCCACGCGCTGGCGCTCCAGGCCGCTGGAGCTGTTATGTGCCAGCGTGTTGGATTGTGCCGCCTGGTCGTTGAGGTGCTCGGCGGTGTCCTGCAGGCGGGTGAGGCAGGTCTTCAGGCGTGCCTCCTGGCTGAGGATCGACATCTCCAACCGCGCCTGTGCACCACGGCTGTCGGTGTACATCTGCGCGATCAATGGGTCGGATGTGGTCTGTTCGGCCAGGCGCAGCAGACGCTTGAGGCCGCGCTGTTGCCAGCTCAGGCCCAGCAGGCCCAGCGGCACCGACAACCCTGCCGCCAGGGCAAAGCCCCAATGGGAGTTGAGCGACGCACCGATCATGAAGCTCAGTTGGCTGACCAGGATAAACGGCAGCCAGTCCTGCAACACCGGCAGCCACTTGTCCCGTTGAGGCACGGCGGACTTGCCCTGATTGATGCGTTGGTAGAGCGCTTCGGCCCGGCGGATCTGCTCGGCGGTAGGCTTGATGCGCACCGATTCGTAGCCGACCACCTGGTTGCCATCGAAAACGGGCGTCACATAGGCGTTGACCCAGTAGTGATCGCCAGTCTTGCAGCGGTTCTTGACAATGCCCATCCATGGCAAGCCTTGTTTGAGCGTGGACCACATGTGCGCGAACACGGCCGACGGCACATCCGGGTGACGCACGAGGTTGTGCGGCGCGCGGATCAGTTCGTCGCGGGTAAAACCACTGATTTCGACAAAAGCGTCGTTGCAGTAGGTGATGACCCCTTTGGCGTCTGTGGTGGAGATCAACCGTTGCTGAGCGGGGAAGGTACGTTCGCGCTGGGTAACGGGTTGGTTATTACGCATGATTGTTCAATCCGCAAGGCTTTCAAGGGTTGTCGGCCGCTACAGGCTTTTATTTAACTTATTTTTGCAACAATCAGCCGGCCAGCATCGGGTAGGTAAACAACCCGAAGTGAAGCAGGTTCAAGCCAAAGTGCGTGGCAATCGCCGCACCCAAGCCCCCAAAGCGGTAGGCCAGGCCGTAACCGGCGCCGGCGATGGTTGCCAGCAGCACCCACTGCCAGCCTGCGCCCAGGTGGACCAGCCCGAACAGCAACGAGGCCAGCAACAGCGCAAGGTTTTCGCCGTAGGGCAGATGCTTGAAGCGTTGGCTCAGGCCGCCCTGTATGTAGCCACGGAACAACGCTTCTTCCACCAGGGTCACCAGCAGCAGGTTGTTGAGTACCCACAGCCAGGCTTGTTCCGGCCATTTCGGCGCCCAACTGATGATCCCCAGCAATGCTGCACCGCCCAATGCGGCGACCGCCGTCAGGACCAGCGCCAAGGCGGTGGCGTAGATCGACAGGCGCAGCGAACGTCGCGCCACGATCCATGGGCAGGCCAACAGCAGCCAGAAGCCGATGAGGGGTTTGTCCTGGTTCAGGTACATCGAAAAGGGGACTGCATCGGCGGTCAAATGTTGTGGGGCAATGCCGCGCCCATTGTAGAAACCCGGCAACCAATGCATGGCCAGACCCAGGGCCAGCACGATGAACAGACCGTGGCCGAGGTAGCGCGCCCAAGGGGTTCGTTGCTGGCGTACGGCGTACCCGGCGATCAGCAGCAGGGCGACCGAGACGACGGCCAGCAGGCCCAATTGCCCGTAGGTCAAGGCCAGTACGTAGCCGATGGAAAGAAGCGCCAGGTACAGCCAGGGCAGAGTGATCATGGGAAGTCCTTGAAGAAAACTGGGCGGCATTATAGCGACCGGTATTCTTCGCAGGCATGAAAACTCCTCCACGCGAAAGGTGCGGGGAGGTGATTGCAAAATGTGTTTGCGGCTGGTTATAGTCGTCGCGTCTTCATTCCTTCAAAAGATCAGCACATGTCAGCTCCCTCATGCACAGCAGTCGTCGATTCAGCGGTCAACGCTGTGGTCGCGCCGTGCGGGAACCAACAGCCTGTGCAGATCAGTCACTACCCACCTCCTGTCAGCAGCACGCCGGTGTACGCAGTCGTATCACCGCCGGGTGTTGGCATCACGGGCTGATCAGCTGATCGCTGTTCCCCTCTGCCCGCCTGAAAAAAACCATTGAACTTCAGCGTTTGCTGAGTCGGCTTTTTTTTGCCTGATGACAGGTGGTAACCATGTCTGTTTTTTCGAAACAATCCGTGGCCGCGGCGGCCTCGACGAGCCTGTTCGTGCTGCTATGGAGCAGCGGGGCGATTTTCTCCAAGTTGGGCCTGGCCCATGCATCACCCTTTGCCTTTCTGCTGATCCGCTTTGCCATCGCCCTGGTGGGGCTGGTGCTGTTGATACCCGTGCTTAAACTGAAACTGCCGCGTCCCGGCAAGCCGCTGTGGTACGCGGTGGCGACGGGGATGGTGTTGTTGGGGGCTTATCAGATTTTCTATCTGCTGGCCCTGGACCTCAAAGTCACCCCCGGCGTGATGGCAACCATCATGGGCGTACAGCCGATCCTTACCGTGGTGCTGATGGAGCGCCAGCGTTCGCTTAGCCGGATGTTCGGTCTGGGGTTGGGGTTGGCGGGTCTGATCATGGTGGTCTACCAAGGCATTGGCTTGTCCGGCATGTCCCTGGCGGGGATGCTGTTCGGGCTGCTGGCGCTGGCGAGCATGACCTTTGGTTCGATCATGCAAAAGCGCATCACCGACAACCCGTTGGGCACGCTGCCGGTGCAGTACCTGGCAGGCCTGCTGTTGTGCGCGGTGTTTGTGCCGTTCCAGCCATTCCATTATGAACACAGCGCGGGTTTTTATTTGCCGGTGCTGTGGATGGGCCTGGTGGTGTCGCTGCTGGCAACGCTGTTGCTCTATCGCCTGATCGCCCGGGGCAACCTGGTGAATGTGACCAGCCTGTTCTATCTGGTGCCAGCGGTGACGGCAGTGATGGACTACCTGATCTTTGGCAACAAGCTCGCGTTATTGAGCGTGTTGGGCATGGGGTTGATCATCATCGGCCTGGTTTTCGTCTTCCGTAAAAACTGACACCGGCATGTAGTGAGCGGGCTTGTCCCGCGCTGGGTGGCGCAGCCGCCCCAACAAGGATGCTTCGGTGTTTCAGAAAGACCGAGGTGTCTGGGTTTAGGGTGGCTTTGCCACCCAGCGCGGGGCAAGCCCGCTCACTACAGTTTTTTCTGGCGCAGTACCAGCCACAATGCTCCGGCAATCAAGATCCCGCCATACAGATGGGCCATCGACAGCGGCTCATCCAGCAGCAATGCCCCCCACAACACCCCGAACGGCGGAATCATGAAGGTCACCGTCATCGACTTCACCGGCCCGATCGATGACAGCAGGCGGAAGTACAGAATGTACGCAAACGCCGTACACACCAGCCCCAGTCCAAGCAACGATGACCAGACCTGCCAGCCGCCCCAACTGGCCGGAGGGTGGCTGATGGCGCTGTAGGCAAAAAGCGGCAGCAGGAACAACGTGGCCCCGAGCATGCTACCCAGGGCGGCGAGCCGGCTGTCCAGCCCGCCACGCTGATCCAGCCAGCGCCGCGCCAGGAAACCGGCGAAACCGTAGCAAGTCGTCGCCAACAGGCAGGCCAGCGCCCCCATCAACAATTCCAGGTCAAACGCCACCGGCCCGGCGCGCGTCAGCACGCCAACGCCCAACAGGCCCAGGCTGACACCGGCGATTTTGGACGGCGTCAGCTGTTCGCTGAAGAACAGCCCACCGATCAGCACGCCCATCAGCGGCGTGGTGGCGTTGAAGATTGCCGAGTAGCCCGCTGGCAGCACCAGGGCCGCTACCGAGTACAGGGTGGCGGGGATGCCGGAGTTGATCACGCCCAGCAGCAGGACGGTCTTGAACTTGCCCTGGAAGTCCCAGTTCACACGCATCACCGTCAGGATCACCAGCAAACCGGCGGCGGCAATCGACACGCGAAAGAACGCAGTCGGCACCGTGCCGATTTCCGGCGCGATGATGCGCATGAACAGGAAGCTGGCGCCCCAAATGGCAGCCAGCCCCAGCAAATACAGGGTGTCGACAGGTCTCACGGAACACTCCTACCTCAATAAGGCGGCGAGTGTTACATGAGCGCGTGACGGATTACAGGACAAACCGCGTGACTAAACCATTGAGGTCCACAGCCAGGCGCGACAGTTCCTGGCTGGCCGCCGAGGTCTGGGTGGCGCCGGCGGCGGTTTGGGTGGACAGGTCGCGGATGTTCACCAGGCTGCGGTCCACGTCACGGGCCACCAGCGCCTGTTGTTCGGCGGCACTGGCGATCACCAGGTTGCGCTGGCTGATCTGCGAGATGGCGGCGGTGATCTTTTCCAGCGCGCTGCCGGCACTGTTGGCCCGTTGCAGGGTTTCACCGGCGTGTTCGGCGCTGCTGTTCAGGGCGTCGACGGTGCCTTGGGTGCCTTGCTGGATGCCGTTGATCATCTGTTCGATTTCTTCGGTGGAATCCTGGGTGCGTTGCGCCAGGGAGCGTACTTCATCGGCAACTACCGCAAACCCGCGCCCGGCCTCACCGGCGCGCGCCGCTTCAATGGCGGCATTGAGTGCCAGCAGGTTGGTTTGCCCGGCGATGCCACGAATCACTTCCAGCACCTTGCTGATGTCTTGAGCTTGCAGCGCCAGGCTTTCAGCTTTGTTCGAAGCGCCGAGCACTTCGTCCACCAGATTCTGGATCGAGTTGATGGTTTCGCTGATCTGATAGTGGCCGTGCTTGCTGTCTTCGTCCGACGCTTTGGACGCCTCGGCGCTGGACACCGCGTTGCCCGCCACTTCATCCACGGCTGCGCTCATCTCGTTCACCGCTGTGGCGGCCTGCTCGATTTCATCGTTCTGTGCTTGCAGGCCCCGGGTGCTCTGCTCCATCACCGAACTCATCTCTTCGGCGGCGGAGGCCAGTTGCTGCGCCGACTCGCTGATGCCACGGATGGTGGTCTGCAACTGTTGTTGCATGGTGGCCAGGGCGGTGAGCAATTGCGCCGGTTCGTCTTGGCCGTGAACGGCGATGGATTGACTCAAGTCGCCGGCGGCAATGGT
Organism: Pseudomonas sp.; assembly: GCF_050739995.1. Taxonomy (GTDB): domain Bacteria; phylum Pseudomonadota; class Gammaproteobacteria; order Pseudomonadales; family Pseudomonadaceae; genus Aquipseudomonas. The sequence continues at coordinate 12,377 of NZ_JBOICG010000599.1, forward strand.
GCGCGCCACGGTCAGGGCCTGGGCGATGGGCGCGGTGATGCTGCGAGTCAGCAGCCAGGCCAGTAATAACGTGGCGATCAGCGCACACAGGATGATCAGGCCGACCACCCACTGCGCATTGGCATACACCTGGGCGGCCAAGCCAGCGGCGTCTTTCACGCCTTTCTGGTTGAAGGTGATCAGGTCTTCCAGGCTTTTATTGAGAATCGTGCCTTGGGGCCCGACGCGGGTGGACAGCAGGTCGATAGCGTCTTGTTGCTGGTCCTTGTCGACTAGGTCGACCATCTGGCTGACGAGGCCGACGTATGTATTCACGTTACCCTTGAGCTGGTTGAGCATCCCGCGTTCTTCGTCACCGCTGAGCAGGCTTTCGTGGTGCTTGAGAAAGGCCTGCAGTTCGCTGCGCCGGCTTGCGATCAGGTTTTTGCTGTTGTCGCGAATCCGCGATTCGTCGGTCGTTGCCATGCGCATGGATTCCAGGCGGATACTGGCGATGCAAGCGGCGGCATCGTGAATGTTCTCGATGCTCGGCATCCACGAGTCTTCGATGATCAACGCGCTTTCCCGTAGCTTGGACATCTGTCCCAGGCTAAACAGCCCGACAGCGACCAACAGGGCGGCCAGCACCCCAAAACTCAGACTGGCACGCAGACCGATTCGCATATTCCTCAATGACATCTCAATGCTCCTTGGACGATTAGAACCTGTTCCCGGATCAGTCTTCTGACCTTGTCAGGGTGGGAGAAGGGCGCGCTGTATATCAAAGTGCCATCAAGGTGGTAATCAGGGTTTCCCTTATGCGCTATCAAAACGCTTGCATCGGCTCTAGCACGCTGCACTCAGCGATTTGCCTCCTGACAACGCCAAGCCACGCCGTTACGGGGGCATAGGCTGGGGCGCGGGGCTTTTTGCTGGGTTTACTGACTGGGTGGTCGAATTGTGAAAGTTAAAAATAAATCCAAGCGTTGAATAAAGTTGTACGGCTGCGCGCGCAAAATCATCCTTCTCCTGCCTCGCTTCACTGGCTAAGCTCAGGGCTTCCAGATACCCGTAGAGGTTTCCCGCATGTCGCAGCACGCCCTCGCAATCGCCCGGATGATCCTCGATGGTTTTGATGATTACCGTGAGC
>NZ_JBOICG010000600.1:0-4214 GCF_050739995.1 Pseudomonas sp.
ATCGGGGGCAAGCCCCCTCCCACATTTAAACTGCATTCTCATATGAAAAACCCGGTGCTCATCAGATGAGCACCGGGTTTTTCAATGCCCTGGAATCAATCAGGCATCCAGCTCCGCCCAACGCTCCATCAGCACTTCCAACTCCTGGTTCAACGTCTCCAGCGAAGCGATGACCTTGGCGGTTTCAGTCGCAGGACGCAGGTAGAAACCAGCGTCAGCCATCTCCGCTTCCACCGCAGCAATCTGCTGTTCCTTGGCGTCGATATCACCCGGCAAAGCTTCCAGCTCGCGCTGCAGCTTGTAGCTGAGCTTCTTCTTGCCAACCGGTGCTGCCTGCTCAACAGGTGCGGGCGCTGGCGCCGGGGCGACCACTGCCGAGTTCAGGTCGGCCTTGCCGGACTTGCTCTCGGTCACGCCCAACAGGCGCGGCGAGCCGCCCTGACGCAGCCAGTCCTGATAACCACCGACGTATTCACGCACCTTGCCTTCACCTTCGAAGACCAGGGTGCTGGTGACCACGTTGTCGAGGAATGCCCGATCGTGACTGACCATCAGCACGGTGCCGTTGAAGGTCAACAACACCTCTTCCAGCAGCTCGAGGGTTTCCACGTCGAGGTCGTTGGTTGGTTCGTCGAGCACCAACAGGTTGGCCGGTTTACTGAACAACTTGGCCAGCAGCAGGCGCGCGCGCTCACCACCGGACAAGGCTTTCACCGGCGTACGTGCACGTTGCGGGCTGAACAGGAAGTCGCCCAGGTAACTGAGCACGTGACGGCTCTGGCCGTCGATATCGATAAAGTCGCGACCTTCTGCAACGTTGTCGATCACGGTTTTTTCCAAGTCCAACTGATGGCGCAACTGGTCGAAGTAGGCCACGTCGATCTTGGTGCCCTCCTCTACCTTGCCGCTGGTTGGCTGCAGGCCACTAAGCATCAGTTTGAGCAAGGTGGTCTTGCCGGTACCGTTGGCGCCCAGCAGGCCGATACGGTCGCCGCGCTGCAGGACCATGGAGAAGTCCTTGATCAGGAACGGGCCGTCCGGATGATGGAAGCTGACGTTCTCCAGCACCATCACTTGCTTGCCCGACTTCTCGGCCGTGTCCAGCTGGATATTGGCCTTGCCGGTGCGCTCGCGACGCTCGCTGCGCTCAACGCGCAGCGCCTTCAAGGCACGCACACGACCTTCGTTGCGGGTGCGGCGGGCCTTGATGCCCTGGCGAATCCAGACTTCTTCCTGGGCCAGTTTCTTGTCGAACAACGCGTTGGCGGTTTCTTCGGCGGCCAGTGCAGCTTCTTTGTGCACCAGGAAGCTGGCGTAGTCGCCGTTCCAGTCGATCAGGCCACCACGGTCCAACTCGAGAATGCGCGTTGCCAGGTTCTGCAGGAAGGAACGGTCGTGCGTGATGAACAGCACGGCGCCCTGGAAATCCTTCAGGGCTTCTTCCAGCCAGGCAATCGCACCGATGTCCAAGTGGTTGGTCGGTTCGTCGAGCAGCAGCAGATCCGGCTCGGACACCAACGCCTGGGCCAGCAGCACGCGACGACGCCAACCGCCAGACAGCTCGGCGAGAGTCTTGTCGGCTGGCAACTGCAGGCGGCTCAGGGTGCTGTCCACCAACTGCTGCAAGCGCCAGCCGTCACGGGCCTCGAGGTCTTGCTGGACGTGCATCAGCTTGTCCAGGTCTTCTTCGGTGACGCAGTTCTGCGCGAGGTGGTGATATTCGGCGAGCAGAGCGCCCACGCCATCGAGGCCTTCGGCGACCACGTCGAACACCGTCCGTCCGTCGGCTACCGGCAACTCTTGCGGAAGTTCGCCGATCTTGAGGCCCGGAGCGCGCCAAACAGAGCCGTCGTCGGGCTTCTGATCGCCTTTGACCAGCTTCATCATGCTGGACTTGCCGGTGCCGTTGCGGCCGATGATGCACACCCGCTCACCACGGGCGATCTGCCAGGACACCTTGTCCAACAACGGCATAGCGCCGAAAGCAAGGGACACATCGCTGAATTTGAGCAGGGTCATACGCTTCTCCAAAAACTGGGCGCGCATTCTACCTGAGTTAGGGGCTAAGGCGGCCGGGATTTTCTCGGGCGACACACTCTGAGAGACATTTCCGAGGAACTTGAGCGAAGCGGCCTTCAAAGCTTTCACCGGCCGCGGGCAAAAGGCTAAGCTAGGGACAATCAGTGTCGGCGACCTCGGCACTTGTCCAGATTCCTCTGCACGGACGACTCATGCGCAGCCGCCTTTTCAACTTTTTATCTTGTCTGCTTCTTTCCGCCACCGCCGTTCAATCCGCCCAGGCCGTGGACCTCACCACCCAACGTCAATATTACGATGAAGCCAAGCGCGCCCTGGCCAAAGGCGACAGCGGGCCGTACATGCAATACAGCCAGGCCCTGGCCGACTACCCACTGACGCCCTACCTGGCCTATGACGAGCTGACCGCGCGCCTGAAAACCGCCAGCAACGAGGAAATCGAACAATTCCTCGCCAAAAACGGCGACCTGCCCCAAGCCAACTGGATGAAACTGCGTTGGTTGCGCTGGCTGGCAGACCGTGGCGACTGGCAAACATTCGAAAAGTACTACGACACCAAGCTCAATTTCGCCGAACTGGACTGCCTGCACGGTCAATACCAGCTCACGCACAATCTGAAAGCCGAAGGCTACAAGACAACTGAAAAGCTATGGATGACCGGCAAATCCCAGCCGGCCGCCTGTGATGCCACCTTTGGTCAATGGGCCGCCGATGGCCAACTCACCGAACAGAAGATCTGGGACCGCGCCAAGCTCGCCGCCGAAGCGCGCAACTACTCACTGGCCAACAGCCTGGTGAAAACCCTGCCTACTCTCGGCGCCCAGGGCCGCCTGATGGTGGACGTCGCGCAAAAGCCTGACATGCTCGGCGATCCGTCACGCTTCCTGCCAGCCAGCGAGGCGATGTCCGATGCGGTCGGCCTGGGCTTGCGCCGCCTGGCACGCCAGGACCCGGACAAGGCTATGGCCCTGCTCGATGGCTACGCCAGCAGCATGCACTTCTCCCGTGACGAAAAAGTGTCGATCGCCCGGGAAATCGGCCTGACCCTGGCGCGCCGCTACGATCCGCGCGCCCTGGACGTGATGACCAAGTACGATCCTGAACTGCGCGATAACACGGTGTCCGAGTGGCGCCTGCGCCTGCTGCTGCGCCTGGCCCGCTGGGAAGATGCCTACCAGCTCACCCGCAAACTCCCACAAGACCTGGCAACCACCAACCGCTGGCGCTACTGGCAGGCGCGCAGCCTGGAACTGGCCGAGCCAAAAAATCCCCAGGCGCTGGTGCTGTACAAAAACGTGGCGAAGGAGCGGGATTTCTACGGATTCCTCGCCGCTGATCGCTCCAAATCGCCTTACCAGTTGACCAACAAGCCGCTGGTGATGAGCCAGGCCCTGATGAACAAGGTGCGCAACACCCCCGGCGTACGCCGTGCCCTGGAGTTCTACGCACGCGGCCAAGTGGTGGATGGACGTCGCGAGTGGTACCACGTCAGCCGTCACTTCAATCGCGATGAAATGGTCGCCCAGGCCAAGCTGGCCTACGACATGAAATGGTACTTCCCGGCCATCCGTACCATCAGCCAGGCACAGTACTGGGACGACCTGGACATCCGCTTCCCGATGGCCCACCGCGACACACTGGTGCGTGAAGCCAAGGTACGTGGCCTGCACTCCAGCTGGGTGTTCGCTATCACTCGCCAGGAAAGCGCCTTCATGGATGACGCCCGCTCCGGCGTCGGCGCCAGCGGCCTGATGCAACTGATGCCAGGCACCGCCAAGGAAACCGCACGCAAGTTCAGCATTCCCCTGGCGTCGCCGGCCCAGGTGCTCGACCCGGACAAAAACATCCAGCTGGGCGCCGCCTACCTGAGCCAGGTACACAGCCAGTTCAACGGCAACCGCGTACTTGCTTCCGCCGCCTACAACGCCGGCCCTGGCCGCGTGCGCCAATGGCTGCGCGGGGCCGACCACCTGAGTTTCGATGTGTGGGTGGAAAGCATTCCGTTCGACGAAACCCGCCAGTACGTACAGAACGTGCTGTCTTATTCGGTGATCTACGGGCAGAAGCTCAACTCGCCACAACCGCTGGTGGATTGGCACGAGCGATACTTTGATGATCAGTAACACCGACCGATGAAAGTCCTGTAGTGAGCGGGCTTGCCCCGCGCTGGGTGGCGA
>NZ_JBOICG010000601.1:0-6164 GCF_050739995.1 Pseudomonas sp.
CCCTCCCACAGGTTTCATTGCACTTCTAGCGATTATTTACGTGCGGCCTCCCACGACTTGAGCAGGTCGCTGTAAGCCACTGTCTCGCCCTTCGGTTTCTCATTGGCCAGTTTCGGCTTCGGCGCGCCCGGCTGGTCGAACCAGTATTGCGCATCCCGTTCTTCGTTCATTTTCGGACCGCACACCGGCTGCACCTTGGAGCGTTCCAGGCGCGTCATGATCGCGTCCTGTTCCTTGGCCAGGTTATCCAGCGCCTGCTGCGGGGTTTTCTCGCCGCTGGCGGCGGCAGCGATATTGCTCCACCACAGTTGCGCCAGGCGTGGGTAGTCCGGCACGTTGGTGCCGGTCGGGGTCCACTGCACGCGGGCCGGGCTGCGATAGAACTCCACCAGGCCACCCAATTTCGGCGCCAGGTCGGTCATGGCCTGGGAGTTGATGTCGGATTCACGAATCGGTGTGAGGCCGACGATGGTTTTCTTCAGCGACACGGTTTTCGAGGTTACGAACTGCGCGTACAGCCAGGCTGCCAGTTTTTGTTTCTCGGGCGTGGACTTCATGAAGGTCCACGAACCCACATCCTGATAGCCCAGCTTCATGCCCTCCTCCCAATACGGGCCGCGTGGCGACGGGGCCATGCGCCATTTCGGCGTGCCGTCGGCATTCACCACCGGCAACCCCGGTTTGGTCATGTCGGCGGTGAAGGCGGTGTACCAGAAGATCTGCTGGGCGATGTTGCCCTGGGACGGCACAGGGCCGGATTCGGAGAAGGTCATGCCCGCCGCTTCCGGTGGCGCATAGGCTTTCATCCAATCCACATATTTTTGCGTGGCGAACACGGCCGCCGGGCCGTTGGTGTCACCGCCACGAGTGACGCTGGAGCCCACCGGGTGGCAGTCCTCCACGCGAATGCCCCACTCGTCCACCGGCAGGCCGTTGGGCAAACCTTTGTCGCCACCACCGGCCATGGAGAACCAGGCATCGGTGAAGCGCCAGCCCAAAGACGGGTCTTTCTTGCCGTAGTCCATGTGCCCGTAGATGCGCTTACCGTCAATTTCCTTGACGTCTTCGCTGAAGAATTTGGCGATGTCTTCGTAGGCCGACCAGTTCACCGGCACGCCGAGGTCGTAGCCGTACTTGGCCTTGAACTGGGCTTTCAGATCCGCACGCTCGAACCAGTCGGCGCGAAACCAGTAGAGGTTGGCGAACTGTTGGTCGGGTAGTTGATAGAGCTTGCCGTCCGGCGCAGTGGTGAAGGACAAACCGATAAAGTCCTTCAGATCCAGGGTCGGCGAGGTGTAGTCCTTGCCTTCGTTAGCCATCAGATCAGTGATGGACTCCGTCTTGCCGTAGCGAAAGTGCGTACCGATCAAGTCGGAATCGTTGACCCAGCCGTCGTAGATGTTCTTGTCGGACTGCATCTGGGTTTGCAGCTTCTCTACCACGTCGCCTTCCTGCAGCAGATCGTGGGTCAACTTAATGCCGGTGATTTCGCTGAAGGCTTTGGCCAGCACCTTGGATTCGTACTCGTGGGTGGTGAGGGTTTCCGACACCACGTTGATCTTCATCCCACGGAACGGTTCCGACGCCTTGATAAACCACTTCAACTCTTCGAGCTGTTGGGCGTCGGTGAGCGTGGACGGTTTGAACTCGCTGCCGATCCATTTTTTTGCCGCATCTTCATACGCATCAGCCCAGGCCGTGGCGCTCAAACCGCTGAGGGCCAGCACGGCAGCCAATGAAATGCTATGTCGCAGTTTATTGTTTTTATCGAACATAGAGACCTCCTGGTTGGTATTCAAAGGAGCACTAGCCCCAACGCATCACACACAACAGCCACACCAGGGACAGCGCGGTGGCCACCCAGATGCTCCAGCCGGTAACGCCGATGACCAGCAGATGCAGGTAGGCGCTGCCGAGAAGACCAATAAACAAGCGATCACCACGGGTGGTGCTGATCGGCAGAAAACCGCGCCGGGGGATGCTCGGCGAGCGCAACTCCCAGGTGGTCATGCCCACCAGCAACACAGCAATCGCTGCAAAGAACAACGCGGTGGGTGTGGTCCAGGCCATCCATTCCATCATCGACTCCTCAGACCCGGCCCAGGGCAAAGCCCTTGGCCACGTGGTTGCGAACAAACCAGATCACCAGCATGCCCGGCAAGATGGTCAACACCCCTGCCGCTGCCAGCACGCCCCAATCGATGCCCGAGGCCGAGACCGTGCGGGTCATCACCGCCGCGATGGGTTTGGCGTTGACCGAGGTCAGGGTGCGCGCCAGTAACAGCTCGACCCAGGAAAACATGAAGCAGAAAAATGCGGTGACACCGATGCCCGAGCCAATCAGCGGGATAAAAATCTTCACGAAAAACTTGGGAAAGCTATAGCCGTCGATGTAGGCGGTTTCGTCGATTTCCTTGGGCACGCCGGACATGAAGCCCTCCAGAATCCACACCGCCAACGGTACGTTGAACAGGCAATGGGCCAAGGCCACGGCAATGTGGGTATCAAACAGACCGATGGACGAATACAGCTGGAAAAACGGCAGCAAGAACACCGCCGGTGGCGCCATGCGGTTGGTCAGCAGCCAGAAGAACAAGTGCTTGTCACCGAGGAAGCGGTAGCGTGAAAACGCATAGGCCGCGGGCAACGCCACGCTCAGGGAGATCAGCGTGTTCAGGCTCACGTAGTACAACGAGTTGAGGTAGCCGGTGTACCAACTCGGGTCAGTGAAAATCACCTTGTAGTTGGCCAGGGTGAAGTCCTGCGGAAACAGGGTCAGCCCCCCGAGGATTTCGGTGTTGCTCTTGAAGGACATGTTCAACAACCAATAGATCGGCACCAGCAGGAACAGGATGTAGATCAGCAGCGGAATCACCTTGCGCTTGCTCATGTTGGCGGCCTCAGCGGTTGGCATCGGAATGGGTCATGGCGGTGTAGAACAGCCAGGACACCAACAGGATGATCAGGAAATACACCAGGGAAAACGCCGCCGCAGGGCCCAGGTCGAATTGGCCTACGGCCATCTGGGTCAGTGTCTGGCTGAGGAACGTAGTGGCGTTACCCGGCCCGCCCCCCGTGAGGACGAAGGGCTCGGTGTAGATCATGAAGCTGTCCATGAACCGCAGCATCACCGCGATCAGCAGCACGCTTTTCATCTTGGGCAACTGGATATGTCGGAACACCGCCCAGGCGGAGGCCCGATCAATCCGCGCAGCCTGGTAGTACACATCCGGAATGGCCCGCAGGCCCGAGTAACACAGCAGCGCCACCAACGATGTCCAGTGCCACACATCCATCACCAGCACGGTGACCCAGGCGTCCATGGTGTTGGCCGCATAGTTGTAGCTGATGCCCATGGCATTGAGGGTCGAGCCCAGCAGACCGATATCGGCGCGGCCGAAGATCTGCCAGATGGTGCCCACCACGTTCCATGGAATCAGCAACGGAATGGCGAGAATGATCAGCACCAGCGACGACCAGCGGCCTTTGGCCGGCATCGTCAGGGCAATAGCGATACCCAGTGGAATTTCGATCAGCAGCACGCAGGCCGAGTAGATGAACTGGCGCAGCAGCGAGTCATGCAGCCGCGGGTCGAGCAGCACCTGCTTGTACCAGTCGGCGCCGACAAAGTAGCGGCTGGACTGGTCGAAGATATCCTGCACCGAGTAATTGACCACGGTCATCATCGGGATCACCGCACTGAATGCCACCAGCAGGAACACCGGCAGCACCAACCACCAGGCCTTGTTGTTCTGCACCTTGTTCATGGCAGCACCTCCAGCAGATAGTCGTCGGCATAGAGCATCAGCCATTGCGCCGGAAAGCTGATGGAGGCCACGGCCTGGGGCACCGGTTTGTCTTCGGCCAGGCGCACTTTCAGGGGCGCGCCATCGAGGTTGAGGGACATGATCTTGTAGGTGCCAAGGTCTTCGATATGAACGACATCGGCTTGCAGGGCGTCGGGGTTGTACTCATCCCACACGTGGACGAATTCCGGACGAATCCCCACCTGCAGCTTCTTGTAGTCCGTATCGGCAATGCGTTGCTGCAACACCTCGGGTAACGGCAGAAACGTCCCGGCAAAGCGCACACCGCCCGCCTCGGCCTGCACTTCGACCAGATTCATCCCGGGGCTGCCGATGAAATAGCCGACAAAGGTGTGGCTGGGCCGCTCGAACAGCTCACGGGGCGTGCCGAACTGCACGATCTGCCCGCCGTACATCACCGCGATCTTGTCGGCGAAGGTGGACGCCTCAAGCTGGTCGTGGGTGACGTAGACCATGGTGATATTGAACTGCTCATGAATCTGTTTGAGCTTGCGCCGCAGCTTCCATTTGAGGTGCGGGTCGATCACGGTCAACGGTTCATCGAACAGGATCGCTGACACATCGTCACGCACCAGGCCACGGCCCATGGAGACTTTCTGCTTTTCGTCGGCGCTGAGGTTGCGGGCTTTCTTGCTCAGCAGGTTTTGCAGATCGAGGACTTCGGCAATTTCCTGCACTTTACTGTGAACTTTCGCCTCGGCCATGCCCTGGTTGCGTAGGGGAAACGCCAGGTTGTCGAACACGCTCATGGTGTCGTACACCACCGGGAACTGGAACACTTGGGCAATGTTGCGTTTTTCCGGGGTCAGTTGGTTGACCACCTGGCTGTCAAACAGCACCTGGCCTTCGGATGGGCTGAGCAAGCCGGAAATGATATTGAGCAAGGTCGACTTGCCGCAGCCCGACGGCCCGAGCAACGCGTAGGCGCCGCCCTGCTCCCACACGTGGTTCATTTCCCGTATGGCGTAGTCCTCAGGCCCCATAGGCGTAGGGCTGTAGCTGTGGGCCAGGTTCTGCAAGTGGATCTCGGCCATCAGGCAACCCTCGCGACGCGGCGCCCGGGCGCCTGGAGCAGACGGCCCTGGCCATCGAACACAAACAGTTTATGGGTGGGGATGTACACGCGGATCGGTGCGTCGACGTCGTACTCATGCACCCCCGGCAGGTGCAGCACCAGCAGGAAATGTTCACTGCGCACATGCAGGAAGGTTTCCGAGCCGCTGATTTCGGCGACTTCCACAGTCACGGCCAGCTCCAGGTCATCATCGTTGCTGGGCACCAGACTGATATGGCTGGGGCGCACGCCAAAGCGGAATTCACCTTCGCCGATGGGGCGCAAGTCGACGTTCAATGGGAAGTGCACGAAGTTGGCGAAACTCACTTCATTGCCGCTGATGCGCCCGGGCATCAAGTTGATCGGCGGCTCGGAAAACAGTTCGGCGGCCAGCACGGTCTGCGGCTGGTGGTACACCTCGGCGGCCTTGCCGCTCTGGATCACCCGGCCTTCGTGAAGGATGGTGGTGGTACCACCCAAGGCCAGCGCTTCATTGGGTTCGGTGGTGGCGTAGATGGCGATGGTATGGCGTGCCTTGAACAACTCGCGCATTTCCTGACGCAGTTCTTCGCGCAGTTTGTAGTCCAGGTTCACCAGCGGCTCATCGAACAGAATCAGTTCGGCGTCTTTCACCAGTGCACGGGCCATGGCCGTGCGTTGCTGCTGGCCACCAGACAGCTCCAGCGGGTGGCGTTGCAGGAACTTATCGATGCGCAACATCCTGGCGGTTTCCAGCACTTTGCTCTGGATCAGCTCGTGGGACACCCCCGCTTGGCGCAAGGGCGAAGCGATGTTTTCAAACACGGTCATGGTCGGGTAGTTGATGAATTGCTGGTACACCATCGATACGTTGCGCAAGCGCACCGGTTTTTGCGTGACGTCCACGCCATTCATCAGGATGCGGCCGCTGTCAGGCTTGTCCAGGCCGGCCATCAAGCGCATCAGGCTGGTTTTGCCGGAGAGCGTGCGGCCAAGCAATACGTTGAAGGAACCGGCTTCGAAGCGCAGGCTGGCGTCGTCGATCCAGGTTTGACCTTCGACGACGCGGGACACATGTTCCAGGGTCAATGACATGACACGCCCTTTTTATTATTGGAATGAATCTGGCCAGGAGTCAGAGCGAGTTTCGTGCCAAAACGGCAAGCGTTTGATGTGCAAAGGAATGGACTGGATGGGTTGTTCAGGAGTGAACACTCAGACTGAACAACTGAACAGATCCTGGGTTGACAATGAACAGTTCTGAACAACACTCTTCGAACTCGATTTAACGAACACAGCAGGTT
>NZ_JBOICG010000602.1:0-9643 GCF_050739995.1 Pseudomonas sp.
CGCCACGGATGACTTTCACCCGTGAGCCGTGGCTGTTGGCCGGCGAACGCGTAAGGATATTGACCACCGCCATCAGCGCGTTGGCGCCGTAGCTGACGGTGTTGGGGCCGCGGAAGACTTCGATACGCTCGATGTCCTCCATGGCCACCGGGATGTCGCTCCAGTCCACGGTGGCCAGGCCGGCGCGGTACACCGAGCGCCCGTCGATCAACACCTGCATGCGCCGTGCATCGCTGGCGCTGGTACCGTGGTAGTTCACTGCCGCCTGGTTGCCGGTGGTGTAGCCGACCATCATCCCGGGCACCAGGCGCAGCAACTCGGCGATGTCCCGAGCGCCGCTGGCCTTGATCAGTTCGCTGTCGATCACTGTCATGCTGCCAGGTACGGCGGCGGCTGATTGCTTGAGGCGCGTGGCAGTCAATACCTGCGGCAGCGGCTGGCTGTCCAGGAACAGATCGTCAGCCAGCACCGGGGCGCTGCACAACAGCATCAACAGCAGGGATGAGCGAGGAGGAGGGCCCAGATACACGGCACGGCCTTGATAATGACGGATAGCCGCCCATGTTAACTGAGGTGAGGCCATTTGCCAGTCGTCGGACTTGCAATTACTTCACCTGCACATGGCATTTTCCGACAAGCAGGTGAATTGATGCGGGGGCTGGCCGCAAGCGGGTCGCCCCGTATAATGCCGCTATCGCCATTGGTATGGATTAACGGATTGCATATGACTGAACAGCGCCCTATTGCGGTCCTGGGAGGCGGAAGTTTTGGTACCGCCGTGGCTAACCTGCTGGCTGAAAACGGCCACGCGGTGCGCCAGTGGATGCGCGATCCCGAGCAGGCCGAGGCCATTCGCGTGCACCGGGAAAACCCCCGTTACCTTAAAGGCATCAAGATTCATCTGGCGGTGGAGCCAGTCACGGACCTGCTGGAGACCCTCATCGCCTGTGACCTGTGCTTTGTTGCGCTGCCGTCCAGCGCCTTGCGCTCGGTGCTGGCACCCCATGCCGAACGCCTGGCGGGCAAGCTGCTGGTCAGCCTGACCAAGGGTATTGAAGCGCACACGTTCAAGCTGATGAGCGAAATCCTCGAAGAGATCGCCCCCCAGGCGCGTATCGGCGTGTTGTCCGGGCCGAACCTGGCGCGGGAAGTCGCCGAGCACGCGCTGACCGCCACCGTGGTTGCCAGTGAAGACGAAGCACTGTGCGAGCGCGTCCAGGCGGTACTGCATGGTCGTACCTTCCGTGTCTATGCCAGTGGCGATCGTTTTGGCGTCGAGCTGGGCGGAGCGCTTAAAAACGTCTACGCGATCATTGCCGGTATGGCGGTGGCCTTGGGCATGGGCGAAAACACCAAGAGCATGCTGATTACCCGCGCCTTGGCCGAGATGACCCGCTTTGCGGTGAACCAGGGCGCCAATCCGATGACGTTCCTGGGCCTGGCCGGGGTGGGCGACTTGATCGTCACCTGCTCGTCGCCCAAAAGCCGCAACTATCAAGTGGGGTTTGCCCTGGGCCAGGGTTTGAGCCTGGAAGACGCCGTTACGCGCCTGGGCGAAGTGGCCGAGGGCGTCAATACGCTTAAGGTGTTGAAGGCCAAGGCCCAGGAAGTCGGGGTGTATATGCCGCTGGTCGCCGGGCTGCACGCGATCCTGTTTGAAGGGCGCACCTTGAACCAGGTGATCGAGCTGCTGATGCGGGCAGAGCCGAAAACCGATGTCGACTTTATTTCCACCAGTGGTTTCAACTGAGGAACGCGTCATGAACGATCCGAAAGCAGCTCCCAAGTACGAGTCCATCGTCCTGCGCATTGTGTGGATGCTGGTGTTCGCCCTGGTGTGGCAAGTCGCGCAGTTCCTGCTCGGCGCATTGGTGCTGGTGCAGTTGATTTACCGCCTGGTCTACAGCGCACCGAACCTGGGCCTGATGAACTTCGGCGACAGTCTCAGTCAGTTCCTGGCTCAGATCGGCCGTTTTGGCAGCTTTCACACCGAGCAAAAGCCTTGGCCGTTCGCCGATTGGCCGACACCGCGTGCACCGGAGGGTGAAGCGGCCCACAGCGTGCCGCCGGTGCCGCATCCGGTGCGTGATGAAGAGCCCAAACTGTGAAGCTCTGGATACTGCGCCACGGTGAAGCCGAAGGGCATGCGCGCACCGATGCCGAACGCAACCTCACCGAGCATGGCCGCGCCGAAGTGTTGCACAGCGCGGCGCACCTGATCGGCCAGCCTCTCAGTGCGATCATCGCCAGCCCTTACGTGCGGGCGCAACAGACCGCACAACTGGTTCGCGAAGCGCTGGGGTTTGAACCTGATATCCGCACGGTGCCGTGGCTGACGCCAGACGGTAACCCATTGCAGGTGCTGGAAAAGCTCAATACCGATGACAACGTGCTGCTGGTCAGCCACCAGCCTTTGGTGGGCAGCCTGGTCAGCTTTTTGCAGCATGGTCATCAACGCCAGCCGCAACCGATGCACACCGCCAGTCTGGCGGAGCTGGAGGGCGATTTTCCGTTGGCGGGGTTGATGAGCCTGGTTGGCGTGAAAAATCCGTAGGAAAAGTGATCGCTGTTTTGTGTGCTATATAGTCAACCGAGCAAGTGCTTGGTTGGCTATCGTCGGACCACAAAGGAGCGCGTTCCATGCCTGTCGCTTTTCGTTTGCCGTTACAGGTCTTCTTCGAACGTGAAGCGCGGCACCCGCGCAAACCTTTTCTCGTGCAGCCCATCGGCGGTGGCGAGGTGCAAACCCTCACCTGGGGCGACGTCGGTCATCAGGCCCGCTGCGCTGCGCGCTGGCTACGTGCTCGGGAGTTGCCCCAGGGCTCACATATTGCCCTGATCTCGAAAAACTGCGCGCACTGGATCATCGCCGACCTGGCGATCTGGATGGCCGGGCATGTGTCGGTGCCGTTATACCCCAACCTGACTGCAGACTCCGTCGCCCATGTGCTGACTCACTCCGAGGCGGCGTTGGCATTGATCGGCAAGCTGGACGACTGGCCGGCCATGGCGCCTGGTATCCCGGCTGGTTTGACAACTATCCAACTGCCGCTGGGTCCGGTCGGTGACTTCGATTTCACTTGGGCTGATCTGCAGGCTTGTTCACCGATTCAGGACAACCCCGAGCCTGACGCCGCGAGCCTGGCTACCATCGTCTACACCTCTGGCACTACCGGCTTGCCCAAGGGCGTGATGCAAACCTTTGGTGCCCTGGGTTTTGCCGCCACCCGTGGCACCGAGTTATTTGGCCTGGGGGAGGGCGACCGGCTGCTGTCTTACCTGCCGTTGTGCCATGTGGCGGAGCGGATGTTCGTGGAACTGGCCTCGCTCTACACCGGGCAAACGGTATTTTTCGCCGAAAGCCTCGACACGTTTCTGACTGACTTGCGTCGGGCACGACCCACGGCATTGTTCGGCGTGCCGAGGATCTGGACCAAATTCCAGATGGGCGTGTATGGCAAGGTCTCGGAAAAGCGTCTGGACCGGCTTCTGCGCCTGCCTTTTATCGGCCGGTACGTGGGCCGTAAAGTCCTCGCGGGGCTGGGCCTGGATGCACTGCGTATTGCGCTATCCGGTGCCGCGCCAGTGCCTGAGGCCCTGTTGCGTTGGTATCAGCGCCTGGGTTTGGATGTGTTGGAGGTGTACGGCATGACGGAAAGCTGCGGCTATTCCCACGTGTGCCGTCCTGGGCAGCAGAAGCTTGGCTGGATCGGCCTGCCATGTCCCGGGGTGGATGTGCGCATCGACCCGTCGGGCGAAGTGCAGGTGCGCAGCGGCGCGACCATGCTCGGCTATTTCAAGGACCCGCAGAAAACCGCTGAGACCCTCACCGCTGACGGTTTCCTGCGCACTGGCGACAAGGGTGAGCAGGGCGCTGACGGCCGCCTGCGCCTCACCGGACGGCTCAAGGAAATATTCAAGACCAGCAAGGGCAAATACGTGGCTCCGGCGCCGATTGAGAATCGTCTGGCCGAGCATGCGCGCATCGAACAGGTGTGTGTGGTCGGTGAAGGCCTGACGGCGCCGATAGGCTTGTGCGTGCTGGCGGCAACCGGCGAGGACCGGCAAACCCTGAACGGCAGCCTTGAGCGTTGGTTGGAACAGGTCAACCAGGGGTTGGACAAGCACGAGCGTTTGCGTCAGTTGGTGGTGGTCAACGACAACTGGGCGGTGGAAAACGGCTTCCTGACCCCGACCCTGAAGATAAAGCGCAATGTGATCGAGTCGACCTACGGTGCTCAGTTCCACGTTTGGAGCGAGCGCAACGAATCCATTCTGTGGCAGGATTAGGGCCGTAATAAAACCAATAAGGACAATCGCATGAGCCTGTGGCGCACCCAACCCAATATCGAGCAACTCAACGCCATCCAGAAAAACACCATCGGTGAACTGCTGGATATCCGTTTCGAA
Organism: Pseudomonas sp.; assembly: GCF_050739995.1. Taxonomy (GTDB): domain Bacteria; phylum Pseudomonadota; class Gammaproteobacteria; order Pseudomonadales; family Pseudomonadaceae; genus Aquipseudomonas. Next base: position 4,411 of record NZ_JBOICG010000602.1, read on the forward strand.
CGCTTCGATGACGAATCACTCACCGCCAGCATGGTGGTCGACCATCGTACCCATCAGCCCTATGGCCTGCTGCACGGTGGTGCGTCGGTGGTGCTGGCGGAAAGCGTCGGCTCCATGGCGGCCTACCTGTGCATTGATCCGAGCAAGTTCTATTGCGTGGGCCTGGAGATCAACGCCAACCACTTGCGTGGTGTGCGCAGCGGGCGCGTGACGGCGGTGGCGCGGGCGATCCATATCGGGCGAACCACCCAGGTGTGGGATATCCGCCTGACCAGCGAAGACGGCAAGGCCAACTGCGTCTCGCGCCTGACCATGGCCGTGGTGCCGCTGGGCGAAAACCCACCGGCGCGATAGGCATGGCGTGAGTGTCATCATTCCTGGCAGTTACAGTCATTGCTGTACAGCTTGGGGCTGGTGACAATCCATTTCTGTTTCTGTAGATGAGTCCGGTATGTCGCAGCACGTGTTTTTTGCCCACGCCAATGGTTTCCCTTCGGCCACTTACGGCAAGTTGTTTGCCGCCCTGGCCCCGGAGTACACAGTGGCTCACTTGCCACAGCACGGTCACGACCCCCGGTTTCCGGTGGACGACAACTGGCGCAACCTGGTGGACGAGTTGATCCATCACCTGGAGCAGCAACCGGAGCCGGTATGGGGCGTCGGGCATTCCCTGGGTGGCGTGCTGCACCTGCACGCGGCCATGCGTTGCCCGCAGTTGTATCGTGGGGTGGTGATGCTGGATTCGCCGGTGCTGACTCGTGCCGACCGCTGGGTGATACGCGCCGCCAAGCGCTTGGGGTTTATCGATCGCCTGACCCCGGCCGGTCGCACCCTGGGCCGGCGTGAAGAGTTCACCGACCTGGACGCCGCGCGCAGCTACTTTGCCGGTAAAACCCTGTTTCGCGGGTTCGACCCGGAATGTTTTGACGCGTATCTGCAACATGGCCTGCAACAGGTGGGCGATCGCCTACGCCTGCGCTTTGACCCAGCAACCGAAATCAGCATTTATCGCGGCGTGCCCCACACCAGCCCAGGCCAGGTGCGCCAGTTGAAGGTGCCGCTGGCAGTGGTGCGCGGACGCCAGAGCCGGGTGGTGATGCGTCACCACGCCAGCGGTGTCGACCGCCTGCCCATGGGCGAAATGCTCACCATGCCCGGTGGCCATATGTTTCCCCTCGAACGTCCCCAGGACACCGCGACCTTGATCAAGAACCTGTTCTCCCGCTGGGAAGCCCGCGAGCGCAACTGCGCATGAACACGTCGGTCGAAGAAGTCCGCCTGAGCCTGCCCCACATCGAGTTGGCTGCGCACTTGTTTGGTCCCGAGGACGGTCTGCCGGTGATTGCCCTGCATGGCTGGCTGGACAACGCCAACAGTTTTGCGCGACTGGCGCCGAAACTGCAGGGCTTGCGCATCGTTGCGCTGGACATGGCGGGTCATGGGCATTCGGCCCATCGTCCAGCCGGGGCGGGTTATGCCTTGTGGGATTATGTATTTGATGTGCTGCAAGTCGCCGAACAGCTGGGTTGGAAACGTTTTGCATTACTTGGCCACTCCCTCGGCGCCATCGTCTCGTTGGTGCTGGCGGGAGCCTTGCCGGAGCGGGTGACACACCTGGGATTGATCGACGGTGTGATCCCGCCCACCGCCGTCGGCGAGAACGCGGCCGAGCGATTGGGCATGGCCTTGCAGGCGCAGTTGAACCTGCAGGACAAGCGCAAGCCGGTCTACAGCACCCTCGATCGGGCAGTTGAAGCGCGAATGAAAGGTGTGGTCGCGGTCAGTCGCGAGGCCGCCGAACTGCTGGCCCAGCGCGGGTTGATGCCGGTATCGGGCGGTTATACCTGGCGCACCGACAGTCGATTGACCCTGGCTTCGCCGATACGTCTGACCGATGAGCAGGCGATGGCTTTCGTGCGGCGGGTGGCTTGCCCTGCACAGTTAGTGGTGGCGGCTGAGGGTATGTTGGCGAAACATCCCGAATTGCTTTCTCAGCTACCCTTCACGGTGACCACGCTGCCGGGAGGCCATCATTTACACCTGAATGACGAGCCTGGCGCCGCTCTTGTTGCAGACTGTTTCAATCGGTTCTTCTCCACGCCTTGACTTGGCGGGGTCAACTGCCGAGGCTGGGCGGATTGAAAGGGAGTCAACCATGAACCATCTTGAAACTGCTACGACCTCCAATGGCCAGGGCTCAATCATCCGATGAGCTTGCGTAAAGGATGTATACGTGCCCTCGGGCTGTGCTGTTTCAGCCCTTTGGTGTTCGCCGCTGATGTGCCGGGTAGCCAGGATTTGCCGGCAGTGTCGCGCCAAGTCGACGCACAGATCGTCGATTACCGCCCCGTCGAAGAAAAGGAACGCATCTACCCCATGGGTGCAATCCGCAAGATCAGCGGCCAGTTGCGCTACGAGGGCCAAGCCACCGCACGTGGTCAAGCCACGGCGATTACCTACGAGTTGCCCGCCGAGCACACGTCCAGCGCCGCGTTTACCGCGACCCGCGAAGCGCTGCAAGCCAAGGGCGCGCAGCTGTTGTTCTGGTGCCAGGCCCGTGATTGTGGCGAAAGCAGCCTGTGGGCCAATGAAGTGTTCGGCAACGCCAAACTGGTGGGCGCCGATGGCCAGCAGGAATACCTGCTGTTGCGCCTGGCCGCACCGCAGGACAACTCCCTGGTGGCGCTGTACGGCATCACCCGAGGCAACCGTCGCGCCTATCTGCATGTAGAACAATTGGATGCCAGTGCGCCATTGGCTGATCTCCTGCCTACGTCGGCGACCCTGTTACGTGAGTTGAAAAGCACCGGCGAGCTGGATTTCCCGAAGCTCGGGGCTGAACCTGACGCCACCTGGCTGACCTTGATCTCCCGTGGATTGAACCTTGACGCCACCTTGCGTGTCAGTTTGACCGGGCCGACGGCCGAAGCCTGGCGTCAGGGCCTGATCGACAGCGGCGTGCGTGCCGCGCGTATGGAAACCGGCACCGGTGACGCTAAGGGGTTGCACCTGCATCTGATACGCTGACCGTTAACAGGCGAACGGACCCGCGCCGTTCGCCTACGCTCTATTCCTACAGCCTTCTTCTCGAGATACCCGATGCTCAATAACGATCGCCTACTGGTGCAAATCCTGCTGCTGGTGTTGTTTGGTGCCAGCTTCTGGGTGATGGCGCCGTTCTGGTCGGCGCTGTTCTGGGGCGCGGTGCTGGCGTTTGCCAGTTGGCCGCTGATGCGTCTGCTCACCCGCTGGCTGGGTGGTCGGGAATCCTTGGCCGCTGGCATCCTGACCTTGTGCTGGATGCTGTTGGTGGCGGTGCCGCTGGTATGGCTGGGTTTCAACCTGGCCGATCATGTGCGTGACGCCGTGGGCCTGATCAAGGATATCCAGGTCGACGGCCTACCGGCTGCGCCCACTTGGTTGGGCTCGATCCCCTTTGTCGGCGAGCGCCTGGTGGCGACATGGGACAGCATCGACCAACAGGGCGCGGCACTGATGGTCAGCATCAAGCCGTACCTGGGACAGGTCGGCAACTGGCTGCTGGCGCGCAGTGCGCAAATTGGCGGCGGCATCCTTGAGCTGACCCTGAGCCTGGTGTTCGTGTTCTTCTTTTACCGTGATGGGCCACGGCTGGCGGTGTTTGTGCATCGCCTGCTGGAGCGTTTGATCGGGGAGCGTGCCGGTTACTACATCGAACTGGTGGCCGGCACCGTACAGCGGGTGGTCAACGGTGTGATCGGCACCGCTGCTGCACAGGCTTTACTGGCGCTGATCGGCTTCCTGATTGCGGGCGTACCGGGTGCATTGGTGCTGGGCATTGTCACCTTCCTGCTCAGCCTGATTCCCATGGGGCCGCCGTTGGTGTGGATTCCAGCCACGGCGTGGCTGGCCTGGAAAGGCGATTACACCTACGCGGTGTTCCTGGGTGTGTGGGGCACATTCATCATCAGCGGCGTGGACAACGTGCTCAAGCCGTACCTGATCAGCCGAGGTGGCAACCTGCCGCTGGTGATCGTGCTGTTAGGGGTGTTTGGCGGCTTGATCGCATTTGGTTTCATCGGCCTGTTTATCGGTCCGACCTTGTTGGCGGTGGCCTACAGTTTGTTGACTGACTGGAGTACGACCCAGGCGCAAGGGCGCCGGGAAGACAAACCCCTTTAAGCCCTCGGCAACCACATCACGGCGGTCAACCCACCGCCTGGTGTGTCTTCCAGGCTGAGGTGGCCGCCGAGGCGCTCCACCGCTTCCCTCGCAATCGTCATGCCCAGGCCGACGCCCCCCGAGTTACGGTTGCGTGAGCCCTCCAGGCGAAAGAACGGCTCGAATACTGCCTCGCGCTTGTCGGCTGCAATCCCGGGGCCATGGTCGATCACACGGATCACCAGGGCTCCACGACTATCTGCCAGTTCCACACGAGCCGTGCCGGCATAGCGCAGGGCGTTGTCGATCAGGTTGTTGAGGCATGAACGCAGGGCCATGGGCTGTACTTGCAACGGCGCGCAGCTGCCGGAGAACTGCACATCGGAGCCTTGGTCTTGGGCGTTCTCACTGAGGGATTCCACCAGCGCCTGCACGTCGAGCCAGTGCCGGGTTTCACTGGTACGTTGCTCGTGCAGGTAGCTCAGGGTGGCGTCGAGCATGTCAATCATGTCGTTCAGGTCTTGGCGCATCTGACCTTGCAGCTTGGTGTCTTCGATCTGTTCCAGGCGCAGTTTGAGGCGTGACAGTGGTGTGCGTAGGTCGTGGGAGACTGCACCGAGCATGCGCGCACGCTGGCTGACTTGTTCACGGATGCGTTTTTGCATCAGGTTGAAGGTGGAGGCGGCTTGCCTGGCCTCTCGTGGCCCCGACTCATCGAGCGGAGGGCTGTCGAGGTCGACACTCAACCGTTCGGCGGCTGCGCTCAGGCGCTGGATCGGTCGACTCAAAAGCTTGGCGCCGTACCACGCGGCGATGATCAGCGAGATGAACTGAAAGGTCAGTGGCACCACCGGGCCGCCAAACCACGGGCGAGGGTGCTTCTTCTGGATGGGGGTGAAGGAACCGTCTGCCTGTTGTACAAAGGTTTCACCGGTCGGCGGTGGTGGCGGGCCGTAATGGTGAAACCAAAAGAATGCCAGCACATGGGCCAGCACAATGGCCACCAGCAATACACCGAACAGCCTGCCGAACAACGTATTGAAGGTGGCGCGCATCAACCGATATCCCGGGCGTCGAACAGGTAGCCTTCACC
>NZ_JBOICG010000603.1:0-1902 GCF_050739995.1 Pseudomonas sp.
GTTGCTGGCGCAGGTCGTGGTAGTACTCGGCATCTTCGGGGTGTAGCAGGATCTCCCAGAAGTACTCGCCCATTTGCTGCAGTTCGGCCCTGTTATAGCCAAGGGTGTGGCCCAGGTGGTGGTTGCTGAAAATCATGCGCTGGCTGATGACGTCCTGTACATACAGATGGTCGGGCACGGTGCGCACCACGTCCGACCAGAAGCTTTCGCGCTCCACCAGCGATAGCTCGATCAGCTTGCGGCTGGTGATATCGCTGGTGCTGAGGATCACCGCCTTGAAGTCGTCTTGTTGCTCCGGCAGGCGCATGACCAGCCACAGGTACTGTTCGTTGCCGGCCACGTCGTTGAGGCGGATTTCCATCTCCAGCTGTTTTTGCTGGGTCAACACGGCTTCCAGTACCTGGCAACCGATGGACGTGACATTACGTGGGCAATCGTCGATCAGGCGTTCCCAGGCTTCCTCGCAGGAGCCGACGTTCAATAACCGCACCGCCACTTGGTTGACCTCGGTGACACGCAGCTCCTTGAACAGTTGCTGGCGCTCGGCGGGGTTGTCGTTCAGCCAGGCATGCAGCTGTTCGCGGGTCTGCATCCGGGACTTGGCGAAAAACGCTTTGAGGCCTGACAAGTCGAGCACGCACAGAGCCACGCCGGTGCCTTCGAATATGTCCTGATAACGGCGCCGGCCTTCATGGACCTGGCGTTGGCGGCGGCGCATGTTCAGTAGCACGATCACCGGGATCAGCGAAAAGGCCAGGCCCAGCAGGCATTTACCGACAAACGCCGGCAGCAGTTGCTCCAGCACGGCGCTACGGTCGAAGAGCCCGCGCAATTGCCAGTCGCTTTTGCTCAAGGGCGTGACCAGTACGCTTTTATTCAGCTCGTCCGGGGTCAGCGCCGCAGACCATTGAGCCGGCATGCCACTGTCGCGGCTGACCACGCGGTGGTTCACGCGGTTCTCGATCGCCCACATCGGGCGCTGGCCCTGGCCGTCTTGAGGGGTGAGGTTGCTCAGGTAGCTGGGTGCCAGGCGCAGGGCCCAGTACATTTTCGAGCCGCCGCTGGGTTGTTGCAGCAACAGATAGATCAGCGTGCCGTCGGGGCTATTGCTCAGGTAATAAGGTTGCGAGTGGCTGCGTTGCACCAGCTCTTCAAGCCACGCGCGGTCCTGGCTGTCTTTGGCACTGTCACTGATCATTGCGCCGCTGGGGGCGAGCAGGGCGACACTGCGCAGTTCCGGCAACGAGCGTTGCAAGGTGCGTATCAAGGTTTGCTGCTGTTCGTCGTTGCGCGGCGGCTCGACCATCGGTAGCAGGTTCAGGGCGATTTTTGCGCTCAGGGCCATGTTCAGGCTGATCTGTTCTGCCAGGTCCGCGCTGTAGTCGATGGTGTATTGCTGCTGGTTCTTCTGGTTTTGCTGCAGTTGGTCCAGCAATTGCCAGAACAATAAGGCAAGCAGCATGAGGACAAGCGTCGCCAACGCGCCTTTGAGGGTGCCGTGCAGGGGCGCTCCCGGCGCAATATGAGCGGCGCGCAAGGGAGTTGGCGGCGTGACTTTGGACAAGCTGTGATCCTGCGGTTTGGCTGGACTGGCGCGCGACGTGCACTATAAGCCGGACGCCCGAAGGGCGGCTAGCATGCCTTGAGTTGTGGCAAAGTGCCAGTCCCGCCTGGCTGGACTGCCCAAGCGCATTGAGGTAGCTTTGCCGGTTACGCGGGGGCGTTCCAGCCCCAGACATTCAGGCTTTTTCCGCACGCAGGCATTGATTTCCGTCAACGGCCCGCGCGGCGCATGGCCTGCACGGGCTTCGCCCGCTTAATCCATCAGTCACTGACGCTAGGTTCACCATGGCTCAATACGTCTTCACCATGCATCGGCTGGGAAAAGTTGTTCCGCCGAAG
>NZ_JBOICG010000604.1:0-9234 GCF_050739995.1 Pseudomonas sp.
AGTAGCGACCGCCTGTTTCGCCGCGAGTGAATACCTGCAGATCGTCCGGGCAGTAGAAGCCCCGGCGCACGATCAGGCCGATAATCATCATCACCATCCACGGCGTGGTGCAGGTGATGATCAGCACGGCAAAGGTAGACACGCTCTGCACCAGGTTGGCGGCGAAACGTCCGATAAAGATGAAGGCAATCGACATCACCCCGATCAGCAGCGTGGCCTTGACCCGCGACAGCAGGCGTGGGAACACGCTGGACATGTCCAACCCGGTGCCATAGAGCGATGTGGTACCAGTGGACATGCCGCCAATCACCGCAATCAGGCATACCGGCAGGAAGAACCAGGTGGGCGCCACCGCCAACAGGCCGCCGACGTAGTTGTTGGCTGCGATGTAGTCCGGTGCCTTGATCGCCACGATGGTCGCGGTGGCCAGGCCGAACAGAAACGGGATCAAGGTAGCGATTTGCGCCAGTACAACGGCCAGCATGATCCGACCTTTCGGTGTTTCTCGTGGGATGTAGCGCGACCAGTCACCGAGAAATGCGCCGAAGGAAATCGGATTGCTCATGGCCACCAGCGCAGCGCCGATAAACGCGGCCCAGAAGCCGGTCTGGCCCAGCGCTACAGTGCCGGCAAACTGACTGTCGAACGCTGGCGCGAAAGCGAAGATCCCCAGTAGGAACAACAGGCTCGCCGCCCACACCGCAATGCGGTTGACCCACAGCATGAAGCGAAACCCGTAGATGCACACCGTCAGCACGAGCAGGGCAAACAGACCGTAGGCCAGGCCCAGGGTCAAGTCGGTTTCCGGCAGGCCGATCAGACGTTTCGCACCGCCGACCAGTGCATCACCTGAACTCCACACCGACAGTGAGAAGAAGGCAATCGCCGTCAGCAGTGAGAGAAACGAGCCGACGATCCGCCCATGTACACCAAAGTGCGCACCGGAAGACACGGCATTGTTGGTGCCATTGATCGACCCGAACAGGCCCATGGGTGCCAGGATCACCGCACCTACCAGCACGCCCAGTACAATCGCCCAGACGCCGGCCTGGAATGACAGGCCGAACAGCACTGGAAATGAGCCCAGTACCGCAGTGGCAAAGGTATTGGCACCGCCGAAGATCAGTCGGAACAGGTCCTTGGGGCCGGCGGTGCGTTCGTGATCCGGGATCTGTTCGACCCCGTTGGTTTCAATTTTTCGAATACTTTTATCGTTGTTTTTATTATTCATGATCTGCTCCGATCACATTGGCTAAGGGGGCGGCAGCCCTTCCGGCATAGCGGACAAATGTTCGTGACAGGCCAGCCACAGGCCTTCTTGTTGTTCTGTGCGAGAACCTTGTCGTTTGAAGACAATGGTTTCGCGTTCCTGGCTAAAGAGTTGCTCCCCGTTCATGCGCAGCTCGGTGGCCACGTCATGAATAAATATCGCCACGTCACCGTGCAGGCTGACAATGGCGTTGCTTGAGGTGCAGGACAGCACCTCAAAGCCCTCGTCCCGGCGCCAGCTGTCCCACAACGCCTGGTAGGCATCGCGGCTGAGCAGCGGCTCGGGGAGGGTGTAGAACACAAAGCTCGCATCACGGCTGAACGCGCCGAAATAGGCGGCGCGATCATTGCGGGCAAAGGCCGACACCAGATCGGCGGCGGCTTTGTGCACGGCTTGGGCGCTCATCAGCGATGCGCCACGCCAGGCAGTACGCAGAGCATCTCGTACAGCAGGTTGGCGCCCAGCAGCGAGGTGTTGCCGGTGGTGTCGTAGGGCGGTGAAACTTCTACCAGGTCACAACCAATCAGGTCGAGGCCCTGGCAGCCACGGATGATCTCGATGGCCTGGATGGTGGTCAGCCCGCCGATTTCCGGGGTGCCGGTGCCAGGCGCCCAGGCCGGGTCGATGCCGTCGATATCAAAGCTCAGGTACACCGGGCCGCCACCGACTTTTTCCCGCACTTCAGCCATCAGGGGCGCGAGGGAGTGGTGCCAGCATTCTTCGGCCTGGACCACGCGGAAGCCCTGTTTGCGGCTCCAGTTGAAGTCTTCGGCGGTGTAGCCCTGGGCGCGCAGACCGATCTGCACCACGCGGTCGCAATCGAGCAAACCTTCTTCCACCGCGCGGCGGAAGGTGGTGCCGTGGGCGATTTTCTCGCCGAACATATGATCGTTCACGTCGGCATGGGCGTCGATGTGTACCAACCCGACCTTGCCGTGTTTTTTGTGGATCGCACGCAGGATCGGCAGGGTGATGGTGTGGTCACCGCCCAGGGTCAGCGGTATCACGTTGTGTTGAAGGATCTCGTCGTAGGCTTCTTCGATGATGCGCACGGCGTCGAGCAGGTTGAAGGTGTTGATCGCCACGTCGCCGATATCGGCTACTGACAGCGAGTCGAAAGGAGCGGCGCCGGTGGCCATGTTGTAGGGGCGGATCATCACGGATTCGGCGCGGATTTCACGCGGCCCGAAACGGGTACCGGCGCGCAGCGAAGTGCCGATATCCAGAGGCACGCCGATAAAGGCGGCGTCCAGGCCCTTGGCCGTCTGCAGGTGGGGGAGTCGCATCATGGTGGCGATGCCGGCGAAGCGCGGCATTTCGTTGCCGCCCAGTGGTTGGTGGAAAATCTTGTCCACGGGAGTGCCTCATCGTTGTTTTGTTTGTTAGGGATTGATTCTGCGAAATGTGCCGATACGAAAGAATCGGCAGGGGCAAATACTTAGTTCAGATTTCTCTAAACTAATGCTTGGGGTAAGCTGCGTTCAAATGTAGGAGGGGTAAACCCCCTCCCACAGGATTTCGTGTATGCCTCTGGAGACCCCATGGCCAACGCCTTGCCCGACCTGAAACTCCTGCGCATCTTCGTCAGCGTGGTGCGTCACCAGGGGTTCGCCAACGCCCAGCACGAACTCAACCTATCCACATCGGCCATCAGTACCTATATGAGCCAACTGGAATCGGCATTGGGCCTGGTGCTGTGTCATCGCGGGCGAGGCGGGTTCAGCCTGACCAGCAAGGGCGAGTTGTTCCACCAGGAAACCCTGCGCCTGCTCGGCGAGCTGGAGGGCTTCGAGCAATACGCCGCCGCGTTGAAGGGCGAGTTGCGCGGCACCCTCAAGCTCGGCGTGCTCGACTCCACCGTCAGCGATAAAGCGCTGCCATTTGCCGAAGTGATCGGCGCCTACAGCCTGGAACACCCGGCGGTGCACCTGCACTTATCGGTGATGAGCCCCTACGAACTGCAACTGGGCGTGCAGGACAATCGTCTGGACCTGGCCATCGGCGCTTTCTCCAACCGCATGAGCGGGCTGATCTATATGCCGCTGTACCGCGAGCAGCACTGGTTGTATTGCAGCACTCGGCACCCGCTGTTCAACGAGCGACGCATCCCCGAACAAGTGATTACCCAGCAACGCATGGTTGGCCGTGGCTATTGGAGCCAGGCGGAGTTGGCTCGTCATGGCTTCAAGCACAGCGCCGCGACCGTGGAAAGTATGGAAGCCCAACTGATCCTGGTGCTGTCTGGCGCCTACATCGGCTACCTGCCCGAACACTATGCCCAGGCCTGGGCCGATAAGGGTGACTTGCGCGTGTTGCTGCCGGCCACCTTTGGCTATCAAGCGCCGTTCTCCATGATCATGCGCCGTGGCCGTAGTCGCGAACCGTTGATCCAGACCTTCCGCGACCTACTCAAAGCCCAGTTGAACCAGGCCTGATAACACCATGTCCAGACCCCAATGCTCCCGATGCCTCAGGCCTGCCACCCATTGCTTGTGCGCGCTGATCCCCAGTCTAGACAGCCGCACCCGCGTGTTGCTGTTGCAGCACCCGAGCGAGGTCAACCATGCGTTGAATACCGCACGGTTGGCGGCGCTGGGTTTGAACAACGCGCAGTTGGTGGTGGGGGAGGTGTTTGAGGATTTGTCGACCTTGTTGAACCCGCCCGGTTTTCAGGCGCGGCTATTGTTTCCGGCTGACGAAGCCCAGCCATTGCAAGCCTACGCGCCTGGGGAGCAACCGCTGTTGCTGGTGGTCCCCGACGGCACCTGGCGCAAGGCGCGCAAGATGCTGCATCTCAACCCGTTGCTGGCCGCATTGCCTCGGGTAACGCTGGCCGAGGGCTCGGTTTCCCGTTATCGATTGCGCAAGGCGCCGGGGCCGGGAGCGTTGTCCACCGTTGAAGCGATTGTGCAGGCGTTGCAGGTACTGGAAGCACCGGCATCGTTTGAGCCGTTGCTGAAGCCCTTCGAGGCATTGATCGAAGGTCAGATTGCGGCGATGGGGGATGAGGTGTTCCAGAGAAACCATGGCGACGGACGGAGTGGTTAGCAGGTTCACCGAGTTGCGGCCATCGCGGGCAAGCCCGCTCCCACACTCGACGGCATTCCAAGGGGACAACTCGGTCAACTGTGGGAGGGGGCTTGCCCCGATGGGGCAACCTTTTTGTTACTTATGCCTTTAAGCCATAAGCACCACACTTTGCGTGATATGGCCCACCGCCCTTTCCCGGTATGATGTTGGCCCCCGCAGTCTGGATTGCGAATACGCCATGACCTTGCAGTACCCAACAATCGCCGATTGCGTCGGCAACACGCCCCTGGTCCGCTTGCAACGCATGGCGGGTGAAACCAGCAACACCTTGTTGCTCAAGCTCGAAGGCAACAACCCGGCCGGTTCCGTGAAGGACCGCCCGGCCTTGTCGATGATCACCCGCGCGGAGTTGCGTGGGCAGATCAAGCCTGGCGACACCCTGATCGAAGCCACTTCCGGCAACACCGGGATTGCCTTGGCCATGGCCGCCGCGATCAAGGGTTACAAGATGATCCTGATCATGCCCGACAACGGCAGCGCCGAACGCAAGGCGGCGATGACCGCCTATGGCGCCCAGTTGATCCTGGTCACTCAGGAAGAAGGCATGGAAGGCGCCCGTGACCTTGCCGAGCGCATGGCCGCCGAAGGCCGTGGCCTGGTGCTCGACCAGTTCGCCAATGGGGATAACCCCGAGGCGCATTACACCAGTACTGGCCCGGAAATCTGGCGCCAGACCCAGGGCACCATCACCCATTTCGTCAGCTCCATGGGCACCACTGGCACCATCATGGGCAACTCGCGTTACCTCAAGGAGCAGAACCCGGCGATCCAGATCGTCGGCCTGCAACCGATGGAAGGTGCCGCGATCCCGGGTATTCGCCGTTGGCCCGAAGAGTACTTGCCGAAGATCTATAACGCGACACGTGTGGACCGCATCATCGACATGGCCCAGCGCGAAGCCGAAGACACTACCCGTCGCCTGGCCCGTGAAGAAGGCATCTTCTGCGGCGTGTCGTCCGGTGGCGCGGTGGCGGGGATGTTGCGGTTGTCCAAAGAAGTGGAAAACGCGGTGATCGTCGCGATCATCTGTGACCGAGGCGACCGTTACCTGTCGACCGGCATTTTCGACGAACCCAACTGATGGCCAAGCACGAGAGAGGCCTGCGCTTCCAACCAACGGGTGGCAGCCGGGCTCCGCAGATTCCAGTGGGCAAGAAGCAACGCCTGACCATCGAACGCCTGGCGAACGATGGCCGGGGCATTGTGTTCTTTGAAGGTCGCACCTGGTTTGTGAACGGCGCGCTGGCCGGCGAAGAAGTCGAAGCGCGGGTGTTGGGCGCCCACGGCAAGATCGTCGAGGCGCGCACCGAGCGTGTGTTTACCGCCAGCGAGCTGCGTCGCCCAGCGCCATGCGCCCACGTGGGTCGTTGTGGTGGTTGCAGCGTGCAGCACTTGCCCCATGCCGAACAACTTGCCCTGAAACAGCGCATGCTTGCCGAGCAACTGTCTCGCGTGGCCGGTATCGAGCCGCAAGAATGGGCAGCCCCTTTAAGTGGGCCGGAATTTGGCTACCGTCGTCGTGCCCGTGTGGCCGTACGCTGGGATGCCAAGGCGAAAAAACTCGAGGTGGGTTTCCGCGCCGTGGCCAGCCAGGACATCGTCGCCATCGATGATTGTCCGGTGCTGGTACAAGCCTTGCAGCCGATCATGCAGCGTTTGCCCAACATGCTACGTCGCCTGAGCAAACCGCAGGCTCTGGGGCATGTTGAGTTGTTCAGTGGTACGTCCATCGCGGTGTTGCTGCGCCATATGGCGCCGTTGTCGGAAACGGACTTGCAGGTATTGAAAGAGTTTTGTGCCTTCCATGAAGCCCAACTGTGGCTGCATGGCGAGGGGCAGCCAGAGCCGGTCGACACCCATTGCGTCTTGGGATTTCGATTGGAACAGTGGAATCTGGAGCTGGCCTATCGGCCTGGCGATTTCGTCCAGGTCAACGCCGGGGTCAACGAGGCGATGGTTGCCCAGGCCCTGGAATGGCTGGCGCCACAGCCCGATGAGCGGGTGTTGGACCTGTTTTGCGGCCTGGGCAACTTTGCCCTGCCACTGGCTCGCCAAGTGCGCGAAGTGGTGGCGGTGGAGGGGGTACAGACCATGGTGGACCGGGCGGCCCTCAATGCCGTCAGCAACGATTTGCATAATGCGCAGTTTTTTCAGGCCGATTTGTCCCAGCCTTTGACTGACGCAGAGTGGGCCAAACAGGGCTTTTCTGCGGTACTCTTGGACCCACCCCGTGACGGTGCCCTGGAGGTTGTTCGCAAGCTCGCCATTCTTGGGGCCAAGCGTCTGGTGTATGTGTCCTGCAACCCAGCCACGTTGGCGCGGGACACGGTTGAGTTGGTCAAGCAAGGCTACCGGCTAAAGCGTGCCGGGATCCTCGACATGTTTCCGCAAACCGCGCATGTCGAGGCCATGGCGTTATTTGAAGCGGGCTAGGATGCCCGTTTAATCCGACCGGCCTGTTGTCTCCAGGGCCTGTGATCTGCCAGGGAGTCTGCAGTAGAAGGTCGGGAATGATTTTTGGCGCATCGAAGGTGCGTCGTAGGGAAGGTAAGCAAGATGGTACAGGTGAGAGCACACCAGCCGATCAACACCGACGGCAGTATCAATCTCGAGGCATGGCTGGATCATGCCATCAGTGTCGACCCGGCACTGGACCGTGAAGCCTTGAAGGCAGCTTGCGAGTTCGCTCGTGAGTCTGAGCAGCAAAACAATGCGGCCAAGAACCTCTGGTCCGAAGGCACTTCGAGCTTTCGCACCGGGCTGGAAATCGCCGAGATCCTGGCCGATCTGAAGCTGGACCAGGATTCACTGATCGCCGCCGTGCTCTATCGCGGCGTGCGCGAAGGGCATATCGAGCTGGCCACCGTGAGCCAGCGCTTTGGCGCCGTGGTTGCCAAGCTGATCGACGGTGTGGCGCGCATGGCTGCCATCAGTGCCAGCCTCAGCCCGCGCCAATCGATGGTGATGGGTACCCAGGGCCAGGTGGAAAACCTGCGCAAGATGCTGGTGGCAATGGTTGACGACGTGCGCGTCGCCCTGATCAAGTTGGCCGAACGCACCTGCGCGATTCGCGCGGTGAAAACCGCCGATGACGAGAAACGCAACCGCGTTGCCCGCGAGGTGTTCGACATCTATGCGCCATTGGCGCACCGCCTGGGTATCGGCCATATCAAGTGGGAGCTGGAGGACTTGTCCTTCCGTTACCTCGAGCCCGATCAATACAAACAGATTGCGACGTTGCTGCATGAGCGACGGCTCGACCGTGAGCGCTTCATCACCGATGTGATGGGCCAACTGCGTTCCGAATTGCAGGCTACCGGCGTCGATGCCGACATCAGCGGCCGCGCCAAGCACATCTATTCCATCTGGCGCAAAATGCAGCGCAAGGGCCTGGCGTTCAGCCAGATCTACGACGTGCGCGCCGTGCGTGTGCTGGTGCCGGAAATGCGCGACTGCTACACCGCGCTGGGTATCGTCCACACCCTGTGGCGGCATATTCCGAAAGAGTTCGACGACTACATCGCCAACCCGAAGGAAAACGGCTATCGCTCGTTGCACACGGCGGTGATCGGCCCCGAGGGCAAGGTGTTGGAAGTGCAGATCCGCACCCACGCCATGCACGAAGAGGCGGAGCTGGGCGTGTGCGCGCATTGGCGTTACAAGGGCACCGACGTCAAGGCCGGGTCCAATCAGTACGAAGAGAAAATCTCCTGGCTGCGCCAAGTGTTGGAGTGGCATGAAGAGCTGGGTGACATCGGTGGCTTGGCCGAGCAGTTGCGGGTGGATATCGAGCCGGACCGGGTGTACATCTTCACCCCGGACGGCCACGCGATCGATTTGCCCAAAGGCGCCACGCCGCTGGACTTCGCCTACCGCGTGCACACCGAGATCGGCCACAACTGCCGCGGCGCCAAGATCAACGGGCGTATCGTGCCGCTCAACTACACCCTGCAGACCGGTGAACAGGTCGAGATCATCACCAGCAAGCACGGCACGCCGAGTCGCGACTGGTTGAACCCGAACCTGGGCTACATCACCACGTCGCGGGCGCGGGCGAAGATCGTGCACTGGTTCAAGTTGCAGGCGCGTGACCAGAACGTCGCCGCCGGCAAGACCCTACTCGAACGCGAACTGGCACGCCTGGGCTTGCCGCAGGTGGACTTCGACAAGCTGGCCGAAAAGGCCAACATGAAGATTGCCGAGGACATGTTCGCCGCCCTGGGCGCTGGCGACTTGCGCCTGGCGCAGCTGGTCAACCTGGCCCAGCAACTGGTCGAGCCGGAGCGCGGCAGTGAACAGCTGGAACTGATTCCACGCAAAGCCACTGGCTACAAGCCTGGCAAGCGCGGCGATATCCAGATCCAGGGCGTGGGCAACCTGATGACGCAAATGGCCGGCTGCTGCCAGCCATTGCCAGGGGACGCCATCGTCGGTTACATCACCCAGGGGCGTGGTGTGAGCATTCACCGCCAGGATTGCGCCTCGGTGCTTCAGCTGGGCGGGCGCGAGCCGGAGCGGATCATCCAGGTCAGCTGGGGCCCGGTGCCGGTGCTCACTTACCCGGTGGATATCGTGATTCGGGCGTATGACCGTTCCGGTTTGCTGCGTGACGTGTCGCAAGTGCTGCTCAATGAGCGGATCAACGTGCTGGCGGTCAACACCCGTTCGAACAAAGAGGACAACACCGCGCTGATGTCCCTGACCATCGAAATCCCGGGCCTGGATGCGCTGGGGCGGTTGTTGGGGCGGATTTCCCAGTTGCCGAACATCATCGAGACGCGGCGAAACCGTACACCATGAGTAGCTGGATGAACGCGAACTAAAATGTGGGAGCGGGCTTGCCCGCGAAAGCGGTGGGTCAGCACCAGATGTAT
>NZ_JBOICG010000605.1:0-1661 GCF_050739995.1 Pseudomonas sp.
TCGCCACCCAGCGCGGGGCAAGCCCGCTCACTACAAAGGCCATCGGCGAACACCACACAGCAAAAAGCCCCGACTCGCGAGAGCCGGGGCTTTTTGTTGGTGCGCTACAACGGCTTAGCCGTTGAACACATCATCCACGCTTTTCAGCGGGTAGTGCTTCGGATACGGCAGGGTGGCCACGCCAGTCTCGATGGCGGCCTTGGCCACGGCATCGGAGATCAGGGTGATCAGGCGCTTGTCCATTGGTTTCGGAATGATGTACTCACGACCGAATTCCAACTTGGCACCGCCGTAGGCGTCGCATACGTCCTGTGGTACTGGCAGCTTGGCCAGTTCACGCAGGGCGTTGGCGGCAGCCACTTTCATCTCTTCGTTGATGCGCTTGGCGCGAACGTCCAAGGCGCCACGGAAGATGAACGGGAAGCCCAGCACGTTGTTGACCTGGTTCGGGTAGTCCGAACGACCGGTGGCCATGATCACGTCGCTACGGGTGGCGTGAGCCAGCTCTGGCGAGATTTCCGGGTCCGGGTTGGAGCACGCGAACACGATCGGGTTGGCTGCCATGGATTTGAGGCCTTCAGCGCTCAGCAGGTTCGGGCCGGACAGGCCGACGAACACGTCTGCACCGTCAAGAGCGTCAGCCAGGGTGCGCTTGGAGGAAGGGTGCGCAAACATCGCCTTGTACTGGTTCAGGTCGGTACGCTCGGACTGGATCACGCCCTTGCTGTCGACCATGTAGATGTTTTCCAGCTTGGCGCCCATGCTCACGATCAGCTTCATGCAGGAGATGGCCGCAGCACCGGCGCCCAGGCAGACGATCTTGGCGTCAGCCAGGGTTTTACCGGCGATTTCCAGGGCGTTGATCATGCCGGCCGCGGTAACGATCGCGGTACCGTGCTGGTCATCGTGGAATACCGGGATGTCGCACTGTTCGATCAGGGCCTTTTCGATCTCGAAGCACTCAGGTGCCTTGATGTCTTCCAGGTTGATGCCACCGAAAGTGATGGAAATGCGCTTTACGGTGTCGATGAAAGCCTGTGGGCTTTCGGAATCGACTTCGATGTCGAAAACGTCGATGCCGGCAAAGCGCTTGAACAGCACGCCTTTACCTTCCATGACTGGCTTGGACGCCAATGGGCCGAGGTTACCCAGGCCAAGAATCGCGGTGCCATCGGAAATCACTGCAACCAGGTTGCCTTTGCCGGTGTACTTGTACGCCAGTTCAGGGTCGCGGGCGATTTCACGTACGGGCTCGGCAACACCAGGGCTGTAGGCCAGCGACAGGTCGCGAGCGGTGGCAGTGGCTTTGGTGAGCTCTACACTCAGCTTTCCTGGACGAGGATGGGCATGATATTCGAGAGCGGCAGTTTTCAAATCAGACATATCGGCATTCCGCTTTTACTGTTGGTCGACGGACCGCCGAGGATACTCGTGTCGTAAAGCCCCTACAAGACTGGGCAGTCACAGGTGTCAAGGGCCCTGCGCTACGACTTTCGGCCAAGAGCCACGGGATACAAGGGCTCAACTGTTCACAATCATACGAAAAAATGTCTACAATTTTTTTCTTACGGCATCCGCTGAAGCATTCCGGGATCGGTCAGTGGCGACAGCCAGCGCGCCTGGCCATTTTTCAGGCCGCCGTGTCGGGAACGGTCCAGCAC
>NZ_JBOICG010000606.1:0-5471 GCF_050739995.1 Pseudomonas sp.
CACTTCCTGTCCTATGACACCTTCAGCACCCTGGCCAACCAGATTCCAGACCTGATGGTGTTGGCGGTGGGCATGACCTTCATCCTGATCATCGGCGGTATCGACCTGTCGGTGGGCTCGGTGCTGGCGCTGGCCGCGTCGGCCGTCAGCGTGGCGATTCTTGGTTGGGGCTGGAGCGTGTTGCCCGCTGCTGTCCTCGGCATGGCTTGCGCGGCGTTGGCCGGCACGATCACTGGCTCCATCACGGTGGCTTGGCGGATTCCGTCGTTTATCGTGTCCCTCGGTGTGTTGGAGATGGCCCGTGGCGTGGCCTACCAGATGACCGGCTCGCGCACCGCTTACATCGGCGACTCGTTTGCCTGGTTATCCAACCCGATTGCTTTCGGCATTTCTCCGTCATTCATCATCGCGTTACTGGTGATTATCGTGGCGCAGTTGGTGTTGACCCGCACGGTATTTGGTCGGTACCTCATCGGTATCGGTACGAATGAAGAAGCGGTGCGCCTGGCGGGGATTAATCCCAAGCCTTACAAGATCCTGGTGTTCAGCCTGATGGGGCTGTTGGCCGGTGTGGCTGCACTGTTCCAGATCTCCCGTCTTGAAGCGGCGGATCCGAACGCCGGCTCGGGCCTGGAGTTGCAAGTGATCGCCGCTGTGGTGATCGGCGGCACCAGCCTGATGGGCGGGCGTGGTTCGGTCATCAGTACCTTTTTTGGTGTGTTGATTATTTCGGTACTGGCGGCCGGCCTGGCGCAGATCGGTGCGACGGAACCCACTAAACGCATCATTACCGGTGCTGTCATCGTGATCGCCGTTGTCCTCGATACCTATCGCAGCCAGCGCGCCAGTCGGCGGGGCTAAACCATGGCTACGATCAAGGATGTGGCAGCGCTTGCGGGCATTTCCTACACCACGGTGTCCCATGTGGTGAACAAGACACGTCCAGTCAGCGAGCCGGTACGCATCAAAGTCGAGGCGGCGATCAAGCAGTTGGACTATGTGCCAAGCGCCGTCGCGCGCTCACTCAAGGCGAAGACCACGGCGACCATCGGTTTGCTGGTGCCCAACAGTCTTAACCCCTATTTTGCGGAGCTGGCTCGGGGTATCGAGGATTATTGCGAGCGTAATGGCTACTGCGTGATCCTGTGCAACTCCGATGACAACGCCGAAAAACAACGTAACTACTTGCGCGTGTTGTTGGAAAAACGCATCGACGGCCTGATCGTCACCTCGGTGGGGGGCGACGACAGTGGTCTGGCTGCTGGCTTGAGTGCGGTACGTACGCCCATGGTGATTGTCGACCGGGCGTTGGATGGCATTGATGTCGACCTGGTGCGAATTGACCACGAAGAGGGTGCCTACCTGGCGACTCGGCATCTACTTGAACTGGGTCATCGGGACATCGCCTGCATCGGCGGGCCAGGACATACCCGCGTGGCGCAAATGCGATTGGCGGGGTATCACCGTGCCTTGCATGAGGCGGGCGTCGAGTTGGCGTCCAATCGCATCCGAGAAAGTGATTTCACCAGTACCGGTGGTTATGCCGCCGCCGTGCAATTGCTGGCGGAAAATCCGCCCAGCGCGATTTTTGCCAGCAACGATATGATTGGCTTCGGCGTTCTGCGTGCGGCGGCGGAGCGCAATATCCGCGTGCCGGGCGAACTGTCGGTGATCGGCTTCGATGATATTCAGATGGGGCGTTATGTTTATCCGGCGTTGACCACGGTCGGGCAGTCGATCGTACAACTGGGTGAAACGGCGGCCGAGCTTTTACTGCGTAGAATTGCAACACCCCAACTGCCGGTCGATCAGCGCATCGTGACGCCGAGCATTGTCTTGCGCGAGTCGACAGCACCGTTGACCGGCGTGTTTGCCCAATACCGCTGAACCGAATTGATGAGTACTGATGTATGCCAGCAAAAGTAGTGGTAATAGGCAGCCTGAATATGGACCTGGTCACTCGTGCCAGCCGGTTGCCCCGTGCCGGTGAAACCCTGATTGGCCAAACATTTTCCACTGTTCCTGGTGGCAAGGGGGCGAACCAGGCTGTTGCATCGGCGCGCCTGGGAGCCGAGGTGGCGATGATCGGTTGCGTCGGCACGGATGCCTATGGTGTCCAATTGCGCGATGCGTTGCTGGTGGAGGGCATCGATTGCCAGGCCGTCACTACAGTGGACGGTTCCAGTGGTGTGGCGCTGATCGTGGTGGATGACAGCAGCCAGAACGCAATCGTGATCGTGGCCGGCAGCAACGGCGCGCTGACACCTGCATCGTTGCAGGCCGCCGATGCGGTTCTGCAGGCCGCCGATGTGATCGTCTGCCAGCTGGAAGTGCCAATGGAAACTGTCGGCTATGCGCTCAAGCGCGGCCGTGAACTGGGCAAGACAGTGATCCTCAATCCGGCGCCGGCGAGCGGCCCCTTGCCTGCCGAGTGGTATGCCTCGGTTGACTACCTGATTCCCAACGAGAGTGAATCCACAGCCCTGAGCGGCGTGACCGTCGACTCCCTTGACAGTGCCAAGCTGGCCGCGACGCACCTGATCAAGGCGGGTGCCGGCAAAGTCATCATCACCCTTGGCGCGCAGGGCGCCCTGTTTGCCAATGGCAACAGTTTTGAGCACTTGGTGGCGCCCAAAGTCAAAGCGGTAGACACCACCGCAGCGGGGGACACTTTTGTAGGTGGTTTCGCCGCCGCACTTGCCAATGGCAGGAGCGAAGCCGAAGCCATTCGATTTGGCCAGGCTGCAGCCGCGTTGTCGGTGACTCGCGCCGGAGCACAGCCCTCTATTCCTATGTTGCTCGACGTTCAAGGTTTTGTGCCCTCATGAAAAAGACACCATTGCTTAATATCGCCCTGTCGCGTGTGATCGCGTCCCTCGGTCATGGTGACATCCTGGTCATCGGTGACGCTGGCCTGCCGGTGCCGCCGGGTGTCGAGTTGATCGACCTTGCACTGACCCAGGGTATTCCTGATTTCATCAGCACGTTGCGCATTGTGCTCAGCGAAATGCAGGTGGAAAGCCACGTGTTGGCGGAAGAAATCCTGCCCAAACAGCCTCCGGCGCTGGCGGATCTCAATGTGTTGACCGAACAGGCCGCGCTGGGTGAACGTCGTCTGGTCAGCCACGAAGAGTTCAAGCAGTTGAGCCGCAAGGCGCGCGCTGTGGTGCGCACTGGCGAATGCCAGCCTTACTGTAATATCGCGCTGGTTTCCGGCGTAACGTTCTAGCATTTCCCTACGACAAGGAGTGTTTCATGCAACGTGGTCTCCCAACTCTGAAAAACCTGTTCCGGAGTGTCCTGCTTTTGTCCGCACTCACTGCTGCCAGCGCCCAAGCGGCGGAAAAAATCGACCTGATCATCGATACCGATCCAGGGGCCGATGATGTGGTGGCCTTGCTGTTCGCCATGGCCTCGCCAGAGGAGTTGAGCATTCGTGCACTGACTACCGTCGCTGGCAACGTGCGACTGGACAAGACGTCCCGCAATGCTCGCCTGGCTCGTGAATGGGCAGGGCGTGAGGACATTCCGGTCTATGCGGGTGCACCAAAGCCGATGCTGCGCACACCGATCTATGCCGAGAACATTCACGGTAAGGAAGGCATTTCCGGTGTCACTGTGCATGAGCCGAAAAAAGGCCTGGCCGAAGGCAATGCCGTCGATTACCTGATCAAGACCCTGAGTACCGCCAAGCCCCATAGCATCACCATCGCCATGCTCGGCCCACAGACCAACCTAGCCTTGGCGCTGACCCAAGCACCGGAAATCACCCAAGGTATCAAGGAAGTGGTGGTGATGGGCGGCGCGCACTTCAATGGCGGCAATATCACGCCGGTGGCCGAATTCAACCTGTTCGCCGACCCTATTGCAGCTGAAATCGTGCTCAAAAGTGGCGTCAAGCTGACTTACCTTCCGCTGGATGTGACTCACAAGGTGCTGACCAGCGAAGCGCGGCTGAAACAAATTGCTGCGCTTAACAACAACGCGAGCAAGGTGGTGGGCGACATCCTCAATGAATATGTCAAGGGCGACATGGAGCACTACGGCATCCCTGGCGGGCCGGTACATGACGCCACCGTGATTGCCTATCTGCTCAAGCCTGCACTGTTCAGTGGGCGTGAGGTGAATGTGGTGGTCGACAGTCGCGAAGGCCCAACCTTCGGCCAGACCATCGTCGACTGGTACGACGGCCTGAAACAACCGAAGAACGCATTCTGGGTTGAGAACGGCGATGCTCAGGGCTTCTTTGATCTGCTGACTGAGCGCCTGGCTCGTCTGAAGTGATGTAACTCCCGGTCGGCGCTCGCCGGCCGGTTCTTATTCGCGCTCTGGATTGTGCGCGCCCATGTGATCGGCCGGGTATTTCTCGAATATCTGGCCGATGAACGCTTGTGCCGCCTGGGTGCCGAGCTCTTTGACCAGCAGGTCGATACCAATGATTGCCAGTTCTTCCGGGCTCCCAGGGCTGTAGGAGCTCTGTCCTTGGGGCCATCTGGCTTTGATGTCGGCTTGGAGCGTTACGGTGGTCATGGAGGTCTCGCGAGCTGTAGGTACGGGGTAATGCGCTAAAACGCGGTTCGTGCGTGGGAAGTTAACCATTTTGCGCCACGATTGGCACTGCTTCTTAGGTATGGGGTGGGTGCTGTGCGACACTGTCCGCCTGTTTAAGTGTTGGGAAACGTCGCGTGCAGATCGATTTGAGCAAACCCGGGAGCCTGACGCTGGAGTCCGTACGTCATCTGATCGCCAGCGCCAGTGACGACGAACATACCCAGCTGCGGGTAACCAGGGCCGGTATCGCCTATATCTCGTCCGGCAGGGCCGTCGGCGGTGTCGATGTGGAGGGTCTGCTGTTTCGTCTGGAGACCTGGGCCAAGGGCTCCGGCTACGTCGGTAACGTGGCGGCCAGCGATGAAGTCTGGGTCATGCAGATTTTCAATGCGCTGCAGCAGAATTGGCCAACGCCGCCGTTTGACTACATCGACATCTACTGAATAGGTTCATATTTCGTGACGATTACCCTGGGGATTGCCCGCTGTGAGTCAGGCAGACTTGCCCCCAGTGGTTAACGTCTTGAAACCAATCGGCCTAGCCGCTGTCGCACGATCTCTGTCCATTTTTTATCATAGGAGGCTTCATGCCTTGGAAGCTCGCATCATTCGGTACTTTGTTGGCGGCACTCGCGTTGGCGGGTTGCAGTACCCCGGGTACCTCTGAGCCAGCCAAAGACACCGCCGTGGCCGATGCTGGTCATAGTCGCTGTGAGTCGAAGGCTGCCGAGTTCACGATCGGTCAGAAAGCTTCGCCCCAGTTGCTGGAGCAAGCGCGTACCCGTGCCGGTGCGCAGAATGCGCGCATCCTCAAGCCGAACGATATGATCACCCTAGAGTATCGCTCCGATCGCTTGAACCTGAACACCGACGACAATCTGGTGATCACCCGGGTCAACTGCGGATAAGTCGTTCCAGGCT
>NZ_JBOICG010000607.1:0-3706 GCF_050739995.1 Pseudomonas sp.
CGGTTGGCACCGTGAACCGATACGCAAGCCACTTCGCCTACAGCGAACAGACCGTGGATGATTTCGTCCTGGCCATCAGCGTTCTGGGTGATCGCCTGGCCATGAATGTTGGTCGGCACGCCGCCCATCATATAGTGGCAAGTCGGAACAACCGGAACCGGAGCAACCACCGGATCAACGTGAGCGAAGGTCTTGGACAGCTCGCAGATACCTGGCAGACGGCTGTGCAGTACTTCTTCGCCCAGGTGATCGAGCTTCAGCAGTACGTGGTCGCCATTCGGGCCACAACCGTTACCGGCGATGATTTCTTTAACCATGGAACGGGCAACAACGTCACGACCCGCCAGGTCTTTCGCGTTCGGAGCGTAACGCTCCATGAAACGCTCGCCGTGCTTGTTGATCAGGTAACCACCTTCACCACGGCAACCTTCTGTAACCAGTACACCAGCGCCGGCGATGCCGGTCGGGTGGAACTGCCACATTTCGATGTCTTGTACCGGAACGCCAGCACGCAGTGCCATGCCGACGCCGTCGCCGGTGTTGATCAGCGCATTGGTGGTCGAAGCGTAGATACGGCCTGCACCGCCAGTCGCCAGAACGGTAGCGTTGGCGCGGATGTAGGTGGTTTCACCGGTTTCGATGCAGATGGCGATCACGCCAACGAATGCACCGTCGGCGTTCTTCACCAGGTCGACCGCGTAGTACTCGTTCAGGAACGTAGTGCCGGCTTTCAGGTTGCCCTGATAAAGGGTGTGCAGCAGCGCGTGACCGGTACGGTCGGACGCGGCGCAAGTACGGGCAGCCTGCCCGCCCTTACCGTAATCCTTCGACTGGCCGCCGAATGGACGCTGGTAGATACGACCTTGCTCGGTACGGGAGAACGGCAGACCCATGTGGTCCAGCTCGAACACCGCGGCCGGGCCTTCCTGACACATGTATTCGATAGCGTCCTGGTCACCGATGTAGTCGGAACCCTTGACGGTATCGTACATGTGCCAGCGCCAGTCATCGTTCGGGTCGGCGGAGGCGATGGCGCAAGTGATGCCACCCTGGGCCGACACGGTGTGGGAGCGCGTTGGGAACACCTTGGTGATCACGGCAGTCTTGTGACCGCCCTGGGCCAGCTGCAGCGCTGCGCGCATGCCGGCACCGCCGCCACCAATGATGATGGCGTCGAAGGAAATAGTTGGAATGTTAGCCATGAATCAGATACCCCAAAGAATCTGCACACCCCAGACGAAGTAAGCGAACATCGCGACGCCGCATACTGCCTGGAAGAGGAAACGTACTGCAGTCGCGGACTTGCCCAGCGCCATCGGCGTCAGGTAGTCGGTCGCGATGGTCCACATGCCGACCCAGGCGTGAGCGCCCAGGGCTACAAGGGCCAGCAGACTGAAGATTCGCATCGCATTGTGGGAAAACAGGCCATGCCATTGCTCATAGCCGATGCCCGGATTGGCGACGAGGTATCCGATCAGGAAAATGAAATAAGCCGCGAGAACGACCGCAGACACACGCTGCGCCATCCAGTCATAGAGGCCCGAACGCGAAAGGTTCGTAACGCTGGTTACCATATCCAAACTCCTGCCAGAACGATCAGCACCACGGAAATGGCGATGATGATTTTCGAGCCCAGGCGGCCGCCTTCCAGCGTCTCACCGATACCCGCATCCATGATCAAGTGGCGCACACCGGCTACCAGGTGATACAGCAGAGCGGACAGGAGGCCCCATGCTACGAACTTGGCCAGCGGGCTGGTCAAGCATGCCTTCACCTCGGCGTATCCTTCCTCGGAACCCAGGGATTTGCTCAATGCATAAAGCATGATGCCCAAGCCCAGGAACAGGATGATGCCGGAAACACGGTGCAGGAACGACGTAACGCCGGTGATGGGGAGTTTGATGGTCCTTAGGTCTAGGTTTACAGGTCGTTGGCTATTCACGGCTTTTTTTCACACTGAAGAGCCCCTAACAATCAGGGCAAAGTTGTTGGGGAGTGCACTGGTCAGGTAACCACCACCCAGGGATGCGACCCCCATCAAATCAGGCCCAAAAGCCCCTGGCGGTCGGAGGCCGAGTATAGACAGTTAGGTTACTAATGACAACGCGCACTCCTCACCCGAATAGCGCATTGCTTTAACCGGATAAAAGGCGTAAATGGCAGTCAATTTCGACGAAAAAGTATGGTTAAAGCCTTCTGGGGCAAGACTTTAGGCAAATTGACATCTGGATTTATATCAATATAGTGGTGCGGGCCCTGCGTGGGGGGTCTGTCTGATGATTTGAAGCATAAATAGGAGGCCACATGGCTGACAAAAAAGCGCAGTTGATCATCGAGGGCGCAGCCCCCGTCGAGGTGCCCATTTTAACGGGCACCGTTGGTCCCGATGTAATCGACGTGCGGGGCCTGACGGCCACGGGCCGTTTCACATTCGACCCAGGCTTCATGTCGACCGCCTCTTGCGAGTCGAAGATCACCTATATCGATGGCGACAATGGCATTCTGCTGCACCGGGGTTACCCGATCGAGCAACTGGCCGAGAAGTCGGACTACCTGGAAACCTGCTACCTGCTGCTAAATGGCGAATTGCCAACAGCTGAGCAAAAAGCCCAGTTCGTCAGCACCGTCAAGAACCACACCATGGTTCACGAGCAGTTGAAGACCTTCTTCAACGGCTTCCGTCGCGACGCCCACCCGATGGCCGTCATGTGCGGCGTGGTCGGCGCCCTGTCGGCTTTCTATCACGACTCCCTGGACATCAATAACCCGCAGCATCGCGAAATTTCCGCGATCCGCCTGGTTGCCAAGATGCCAACCCTCGCCGCAATGGTTTACAAGTACTCCATGGGCCAACCCATGATGTACCCGCGCAACGACCTGACGTACGCGGAAAACTTCCTGCACATGATGTTCAACACCCCGTGCGAGATCAAACCGATCAGTCCGGTACTGGCCAAGGCAATGGACCGGATCTTCATCCTCCACGCCGACCACGAGCAGAACGCATCGACCTCTACCGTGCGCCTGGCAGGCTCTTCGGGTGCCAACCCGTTCGCCTGTATCGCTGCCGGCATCGCTGCACTGTGGGGCCCTGCCCACGGCGGTGCGAACGAGGCTGTTCTGACCATGCTGGACGAAATTGGCGATGTCTCGAACATCGACAAATTCATCGCCAAGGCCAAGGACAAGAACGACCCATTCAAGCTGATGGGCTTCGGTCACCGTGTCTACAAGAACCGCGACCCACGCGCCACCGTCATGAAGCAGACCTGCGACGAAGTGTTGAAGGAACTGGGCATCAAGAACGATCCGCAACTCGAACTGGCCATGCGCCTGGAAGAGATCGCCCTGACCGACCCGTACTTCATCGAACGCTCGCTGTACCCGAACGTCGACTTCTACTCAGGCATCATCCTCAAGGCAATCGGCATTCCGACCAGCATGTTCACCGTGATCTTCGCCTTGGCGCGGACCGTGGGCTGGATCTCCCACTGGAAAGAAATGCTCTCCAGCCCGTACAAGATTGGCCGTCCGCGCCAGTTGTACACCGGCTACGAGTCGCGCGATATCACCAAACTGGAAGATCGCAAGTAAGCATCTAACTATTTGGTCTAAAAAACGGCCTCCTTTTACAAGGAGGCCGTTTTTATTTGTGCAGGATTCGAGAAACAGTTTTGTCAGATCTGCCGCTATCGCGGGCAAGCCC
>NZ_JBOICG010000608.1:0-28916 GCF_050739995.1 Pseudomonas sp.
TGCGCGTGACCTACATGCCCGGCGGCGTGGGCGCGGTGGCCTATAACGCCGTGGTGGCCCAGCGGCCTGCCGATGCCGGCACGCTGGTTGCCTGGTCCAGCGGTTCACTGCTGAACCTGGCCCAAGGCAAGTTCGGTCGCTTTGATGAAAGCGCCGTACGCTGGTTGGCGGCGGTAGGCACCAGCTACGGTGCCATCGCGGTGAAAAGCGATTCGCCCTACAAGACCCTCGACGACCTGGTCAAAGCCCTGAAGAAAGATCCAGGCAGCGTCGTGATCGGCTCCGGCGGCACCGTCGGCAGCCAGGACTGGATGCAAACCGCACTGATCGCCAAGGCCGCCGGGATCAACCCGCGTGAACTGCGCTACGTGGCCCTCGAAGGCGGCGGTGAAATCGCCACCGCCCTGCTCGGCGGGCATATCCAGGTGGGCAGTACCGATATCTCCGACTCCATGCCACACATCTTGAGCGGTGACATGCGCCTGCTGGCGGTATTCGCTGAAGAGCGCCTGGACGAACCGGAAATGAAGAACATTCCAACCGCCAAGGAACAAGGCTACGACATCGTCTGGCCTGTGGTACGTGGCTTCTACCTGGGGCCAAAAGTCAGCGATGCCGACTACGCCTGGTGGAAAGACGCGTTCGACAAACTGCTGGCCTCCGAAGAGTTCGCCAAGCTGCGTGACCAGCGCGAGCTGTTCCCGTTCGCCATGACCGGACCGGAGCTGGACACCTACGTGAAGAAACAGGTGGCGGACTACAAAGTGCTGGCCAAAGAGTTCGGCCTGATCCAGTAAACGCCCCTCTTTTGCTTGGCTGCGCCCTCCTTAGCGGGCGGCGCGGCCCAGGAGTTCCACATGCTCTTACAACGCATTTTTGCCTCAGTGATGCTGCTGGCCTGCGCGGGTCTCGCGCTGATGGCCTGGCCGTATCAGGCGTCGTTTTCCTACGAGCCGGTCGGGCCTCGCGCCTACCCGCTGCTGATGCTCGGGCTGATGAGCCTGGGCCTGCTGTACATGCTGTTTCGCCCACAACCCACCAAGCACACCGAGGAAGAACCGGCACTAGACCGCGAAACCCTGATCAAGATCGGCATCTGCGTGGCACTGCTGCTGGTCTTTGCCGGCACCTTCGAGTCCCTGGGTTTCATCCTCAGCAGCATGTTGATCGGTATTCCAATGGCACGGCTGTATGGCGGCCGCTGGTTACCCGGTGCGGTGATCATCAGCTTGATGAGCGTCGGTCTTTATCTGCTGTTCGATAAAGCCATGGACGTACCGCTGCCCCTCGGCCTGCTCGACGTTCTGGAGAACTGATATGGATACTTTCGGCTATTTGGGCCAGGGCTTCGGCGTTGCACTGACCCCTTACAACCTGATCACCGCACTGTGCGGCACCTTGATCGGCACCGTGGTCGGCCTGTTGCCGGGCCTGGGGCCCATCAACGGCGTGGCGTTGTTGATCCCCATCGCCTTTGCCTTGGGCCTGCCGCCTGAGTCGGCGTTGATCCTGCTGGCCGCCGTGTACCTGGGTTGCGAATACGGCGGGCGCATCAGCTCGATCCTGCTCAACATCCCGGGCGAAGCCTCTACCGTGATGACCACCCTCGACGGCTACCCGATGGCCCGCAAAGGCCTGGCCGGTGTAGCGCTGTCATTGTCGGCGTGGAGTTCGTTCATCGGTGCATTCATCGCCACCTGCGGCATGGTGCTGTTTGCGCCGCTGCTGGCCAAATGGGCGATCGCCTTTGGCCCGGCGGAATATTTCGTCCTGATGGTGTTCGCGATTGTCTGCCTTGGTGGCATGGCCGGTGACAAACCATTGAAGACCTTCGTGGCGGCGCTGATCGGCCTGTTCCTTTCGGCTGTGGGCATCGACGCCAACAGCGGCGTATACCGCTTTACCGGCGACAACATCCACCTCACCGACGGCATTCAGTTCGTGGTGTTGGTGCTGGGCCTGTTTTCCATCAGCGAGATCCTGTTGCTGCTGGAAAAAACCCACCGGGGCCAGGAAGCCGTGAAGGCCACCGGGCGCATGATGTTTAACCTCAAGGAAGCGGGCGCGGTCTTCGTCGTCAACATCCGCTGCGGTTTGCTCGGCTTCATCATGGGCGTATTGCCTGGCGCCGGTGCCACATTGGCCTCGGCCGTGGCCTACATGACCGAAAAACGCCTGGCCGGTGCCAGCGGTAAATTCGGCCAGGGCGACATGCGTGGCCTCGCTGCGCCGGAGACCGCCATCGGTGCATCCGCCTGCGGCGCGCTGGTGCCGATGCTGACCCTCGGCGTACCCGGTTCGGGCACCACGGCGGTGATGATCGGCGCGCTGTCGCTGTACAACATCACACCCGGCCCGCTGCTGTTCCAACAGCAACCCGACATCGTCTGGGGCCTGATCGCGTCGTTGTTTATCGCCAACATCATGCTGGTGATCCTCAACATCCCGATGATCCGCATCTTCACGCGTATCCTCGCCGTGCCGAACTGGGCGCTGGTGCCAGTGATCGCCATCATCACTGCGATCGGTGTGTACGCCGTGCACGCCACCACCTTCGACCTGTTCCTGATGATCGGCATCGGTATCTTCGGCTACATCCTGCGCAAGCTGGACTTCCCACTGTCGCCGGTGCTGCTGGGCTTTATCCTCGGCGGCCTGATGGAGCAGAACCTGCGCCGTGCGCTGTCGATTTCCAACGGTGCGTTGGACATCCTCTGGTCGAGCCCGATCACCTTTGGTGTGTGGGTGCTGACGGTACTGATGCTGGCCTTGCCGCTGCTACGTATCTACCGCAAACGTGCCCTGCAGCGTCGTGCCGTGGCCGATGTCTGAAGCCACCTTTAAACAATGGTGGGGAACACCGCTGGTCGGCCTGGCCGGCGGTTACCTGGCCAGCCTGGTCGGCTGGCCTTTGCCGTATATGGTCGGCTCATTGCTGGCGATCATCCTGGTGCGTTGCCTCACGCCGTGGCAGTTGGCGGAGATTCCTGGCGGGCGCAAATGCGGCCAATGGGTGGTGGGTATCGGCATCGGCCTGCACTTCACCCCGGTGGTGATCGAACAGGTGATGAGCCACTTCGGGCTGATCTTCTTCGGTGCGCTGGTCACCAGCTTGTCGAGCATTGTCGGCGTATGGTTGATGCGCCGCAGCGGTGAAGACCGCGCCACCGCGTTTTTTTCCAGCATGCCGGGCGGTTCCGGTGAAATGGTCAACCTCGGCGCACGCAATGGCGCGGTGCTCAGCCGGGTCGCGGCGGGGCAGAGTTTGCGAGTGTTGGTGGTGGTGCTGTGTGTGCCGGCGATCTTCAAGTATGTGCTGGAGGGCGGCGCGCCGCAGTTTCATCCGGCGCCGGTGAGTTGGCCTTGGCTGTTAGCGCTGTTTCCGGTTGGCGCGTTGGTCGCCTGGGGGTGGCAACGCTTGCGTCAGCCGAACCCGTGGCTGTTCGGGCCGCTGCTGGTGAGTGCTACCGCGAGTGTTATCTGGGACTTGCATATCGGCCTGCCCGACGGCGGCAGCCAGATTGGCCAATGGCTGATCGGCAGCGGTCTGGGTTGCCACTTCAACCGGCAGTTCTTCCGTCGGGCACCATCGTTCATGGGCCGCACCTTGATTGGCACGGCGTTGACCATGGCGCTGGCGACCTTGGCGGCAGTGGGGTTGAGCGCCTTGACTGGCCTTGATCTGCGCTCACTGACCTTGGGCATGATGCCCGGCGGTATTGCCGAGATGAGTCTTACAGCCGAGACCCTGCAACTGTCGGTGCCGTTGGTGACAGCGATGCAGGTGATGCGCTTGTTGTTTGTCTTGTTTTTGGCGGAGCCGTTGTTCAGGCATTGGAACCGCCAACCCCAACCGTAAACCGAATCAGAGTGGCGGCAACCGCCACTCGATCGGGGTCTCGCCATTCTGCTCAAGAAACTTGTTGGTGCGACTGAAATGCCCACACCCCAAGAACCCGCGATACGCCGACAACGGCGAAGGGTGCACTGACGTCAGTACCAAGTGCTTGGTGGCATCTATCAACTTCTGCTTGCTCTGAGCGTGGGCGCCCCACAGCAGGAACACCAAGTGCGGCTGATGCTGGCTGACGACCTCGATAATCCGATCAGTAAAGAACTGCCAGCCCTTGCCCGCATGGGCGTTGGCATTGGCGCGCTCGACGGTCATGGTGGTGTTGAGCAACAACACGCCCTGCTCGGCCCAGCTTTGCAGGTAGCCGTGGTTGGGGATGTCGATGTTCAGGTCGCGCTTGAGTTCTTTGTAGATATTGACCAGCGACGGTGGCGCCGGCACGCCTGGTTGCACCGAAAAGCACAGCCCATGTGCCTGGCCAGGGCCGTGATACGGGTCTTGACCGAGGATCACCACCTTGACCTTGTCCAACGGCGTGGAATTGAGCGCATTGAAAATCAGCGGTCCGGGCGGATAAATCTCTTTGCCTGCGGCATGTTCCTGGCGCAGGAACTCGCGCAACTGGGCCATGTACGGCAGCTCGAACTGATCCCGCAGGGCGTGTTTCCAGCTGGGTTCGAGTTTGATACGGTCGTCTTCGGTCATGGTTGAATTGTCTTGTAAAAAAGAATGAGGCGAACCCTAGGAAAGCCGACCCCGCTTGTCAATTGATCTGACACACCAACGGTACTTTCCTATAAAGCGATCATACTCATCCTTCACCTTCTCGATTGAGGTCACGATGAACCTGCACTTCGAAGAGCTGACCGGCAGCGACGGTGCCCGCATCGGCATCGCCAGCCTCGACGCAGAAAAATCCCTGAACGCCCTCTCCTTGCCGATGATCCTGGCCCTGAGCGAACGCCTGGACGCCTGGGCCAAGGATCCGAACATCGTCTGCATACTGCTGCGCGGTAACGGTTCCAAAGCGTTTTGTGCGGGTGGCGAGGTGCGCAGCCTGGCCCAAGCCTGTCGTGAACAGCCCGGCGTGGTGCCCGCCCTGGCTGCACAGTTTTTTGCGGCGGAGTATCGCCTCGACTATCGCTTGCACACTTACCCCAAGCCGCTGATCTGCTGGGGCCACGGCTACGTGCTGGGCGGCGGCATGGGCTTGCTGCAAAGCGCAGCGGTGCGCATCGTGACGCCAAGCAGCCGCCTGGCCATGCCCGAAATCAGCATCGGCCTGTACCCGGATGTAGGCGCCGGCTGGTTTCTCTCGCGCCTGCCCGGCAAATTGGGTTTGTTCCTCGGTCTTACCGGCGCCCATATCAACGGTAGAGATGCCTTGGACATGGGGCTGGCCGACCGTTTCCTGCGCGATGATCAACAAGAGGAACTGATCGACGGCCTGTTGCGCCTGAACTGGCAGGAGCAGACCGCGAAACAGCTCAACAGCTTGCTCAAGGCCCTCAGCCAGGAGGCGCTAAGCCAGCAACCCGAAGCGCAATGGTTGCCGCGCCGTGCGCAGATCGACGAGTGGTTGGACGTGGGAGATGTGCGCGGTGCCTGGCGTGCCTTGAGTCTGCTGCGCAATCACTCTGACCCACTGTTGAGCCGCGCCGGCAAAACCCTCAGCGAAGGTTGCCCGCTGACCGCACACCTGGTCTGGGAGCAGCTGCGGCGTGCCCGTCTTCTGTCGTTGGCCGAAGTATTCCAGATGGAGTACACCTTGAGCCTGAACTGCTGCCGTCACCCGGAATTTGCCGAAGGCGTACGGGCGCGATTGATCGATAAGGACCAGACGCCCCATTGGCACTGGCCGGATGTCAACACCGTCCCGGAAGCGGTGGTGCAAGCGCACTTCAACAAGGCCTGGGAAGGGCGCCACCCACTGGCGGATTTATCTGACTACTGACCGCTCACTACAGTTGGCTGTTGACTCTGAAAGCGCAGTTGTCAGGCTGGCTGTCCCGGCACAGATAAACCGGCTGGTTGAATGAGTCTGTGCCAAGCTGCCAATACAACGTACTGGTTAATGACATGTTGGTAGCGAGGTCTCCCGTCACAGGCCTCAAGGCTGCAAGTTGACCGCTACCCGTGCGATAGAGGCACTTGTCCATGTAGCCATTTTCCCGTTCGTCGCCCTTGCCAGGCATGAAGATTGCGCCGACAAACAGATCGATGAAATCGCTGGTTTCGACCTTGGGGCTTTGCCACAACACTTTCTTGTCCGCGATTTTGAAATGCCCGTCGATGTATTTGATCGTCGATGGATACGGGCAACCTTGCTCGGCCCGCGCTTGGCCAACGACGCTGATCGTCAATATAAGCAGGCCTATCAGTTGTTTGAACATTGGGAGGTTCATTGAATAGTCGCTCCACTGAACAAGCACTATGGCTCTTTCGGCAGTGAAATATGATTTGAACCCTAAAGATAGCTGTTAAATCTGACAGTTCTGATAAACGACACGTATAAAAAAGCGGCGCATCCAGCGCCGCTTGTTTGACTCTTTAACGATGACCGCCGTGTCCACCTCCATGATCGGACCCACGCCCCTGGCCACCATTGCCCCAACGATTCCCCCAGCCCTGGTTTTGATAAGGCCGGTAACCGGGTCGTGGGTAATAACGCGGCGCTGGTTGGTAATACCGGGGTGCCGAGTAATAGCGAGGTGACGGGGCATAATAGCTACGCCCGTACGGGTAATAGGCAGGACCGCCGTAGTAATAAGCCGGTGCCGGCGCCGTGTAGACTTCCGAGCGGTAGTAAGTGCCGCCGCCATCGTAGTAAGGCACGCAAGCTGACAGGGTCAGGCCGAGAAAAACGGTGAGCAGCAGTCGTCGATACATGGCGGCCTCCTGGACCGCGAAAGAGCACCTCCAGCGACGCTGGGGGGCGGCATTCAGATTTCACTGAATGACGAAATATCTGACATCAAAAACCGAATCTGGTGCGTTCTTGTCACAACCTGAAACACCTGTTTCGGACGAACAGAGCCTGCCTGTCGTACTGGAACCAAGCTGGCGGGCGCTGTATCGTGCCGGGACTTCCCGAGCCACTGCCCCTACCCTCTGAATCGAGCGATGATCACGCCAACTATTTGCCCTGCCTGTGGCGCCCGTAATGACTGCACGCTGGCCGACCCACGCACTGTCGATCAGCCATGCTGGTGTTACGGCGTCACTATCGACCCATCAGTGCTCGAAGCGCTGCCTGATGATCTGCGCAATAAAGCTTGCCTGTGCCCGCGCTGTGCCCAGGTAGACGCGCAACTACGCACGGCTGAGCCTGAGTAATGCGGGTTGATCGCTTTCTCAGTAACTTGCCTCGCTTCAATCGCAAGCAAGTCCGAGGGCTGTTGGTTGAACGGCGGGTCACGGTCGATGGTGTGGCGATCAGCGACCCGCACCATGATGTGCGCATATTCCATCGTGTATGTGTTGACGATGAAGTCCTGGATGCGGGTATAACGGCGCGCTATTTCATGTTGCATAATGCGCAAGGCTGCGTGAGCGCCACCTCAGACCCGCAACACCCGACAGTCCTCGATTTACTCGACGAACCGGACAAAGGCGAGCTGCATATCGCTGGCCGCCTGGATTTCAATACCACCGGCCTGATGCTGATCACCAATGACGGTCTGTGGTCGCGGCGCCTCACGCAACCTCAGACCAAACTGCCCAAGGTCTATCTGGTGGAGACCGAGCAGGCTATCGGTGATGAGTACGCGGCGACGTTTGCGCAGGGCTTGTATTTCGCCTTCGAGGACCTCACCACCCAACCTGCGCATCTGCAAATATTGGGACCGAGGACAGCGCGGCTGGCCATCATTGAAGGCCGCTATCATCAGGTAAAACGCATGTTCGGTCATTTTGATAATAAAGTGATCCGCTTGCATCGTGAGCGGATGGGCCCTCTGGTGCTGGATGCAGCTCTTGCGCCGGGTGAGTATCGAGAACTGACGGTCGACGAAATCCAACAGGTCTGACGACCGTTCGGCCGGTGATCGCAAAAACCCATTTCTGTGACTTGCGACTTCCAACGTCTGCTGCTTGAATCAGACCGTCGGCCAAAATATGACTGATGAGTCGCCTATAACCTCCAAGAAACACTTTGCCCCGCCCGCGCTTGATCTACGGGCCTCCCCGGCAAACAGCCCGCCATAACAACACCCGTCGGCCAGCCGTCATCGGATCGACATGGGCCCTCATTTTTTCCAGGCGTATGCCTACCTGTCACAAAGCTCGTGCAGAGTCATCTGCGCGCCCTACCCGCTTGCCAGGAGTCTTACGACATGAGGCCAGAAATCGCTGTGTTGGATATACAGGGTCAGTATCGGGTTTACACGGAGTTCTATCGCGCGGAAGCTGCTGACAAGACCATCATCCTGGTCAACGGCTCCATGGCCACCACGGCATCTTTCGCCCAAACCGTGAAAAGCCTGTACCCACAATTCAATGTGGTTTTGTATGACCAGCCCTACGCTGGTCGCTCCAAAATCCATAACCGTCATGAGCAGATGCTGACCAAGGAAGTCGAAGGCCAGATCCTCCTGGAGCTCATCGACCACTTCGCCGCCGAGCATGTGTTGTCGTTCTCGTGGGGCGGTGCCGCCACCCTGGTCGCCCTTGCCCAGCGGCCCCGGCGCGTGGAAAAAGCCGTGATCAGCTCGTTCTCCCCAGTGATCAACGCGCCCATGCGCGATTACCTTGAGCGCGGCGTCGACTACCTCGGCAACCTCGATCGTCACAGCGTCGGCCACCTGGTCAACAGCACCATCGGCAAGCACCTGCCATCGCTGTTCAAGCGCTTCAACTACAAGCACGTGAGCAGCCTGGCCGAGCACGAATATGGACAAATGCACTTTCACATCAACCATGTGCTGAACGGCGATCGGCTGTGCTACCTCAAGGCGGCCAAACAGATCAACATTCCGGTGCTGTTTCTGAATGGCGAATGGGACGAGTACACCAGCGCCCAGGACGCCAAGCTGTTCGGCCAGCACGTAGCCAACAGCAGCTTCAGCACCATTCAGGCAACCGGGCATTTCCTGGATATGGAGCACAAGGCGGCATGCCGAGACAGCCGTGATGCGGTGGTGGGTTTCTTGAAACCACAGCGTAAGGCCAGTCGATTGCGCTTCCACCAGGGCCAGACGCAACATGCCTTTGCGATCTGAGGTGCAAGCTTGTGTGGGAGCTGGCTTGCCTGCGATAGCATCACTGAAGTGTGACGGACACTCCGAGGTGTCGATATCGCAGTCAAGCCAGCGCCCACACCCATATTTTTGAAGAAAAACTTCAAATCCCGGCGAACATCTGGTACAAAGTCAGCCGCTCTAAGCGGGTATAGTTTAATGGTAGAACAGTAGCTTCCCAAGCTTCCGACGAGGGTTCGATTCCCTCTACCCGCTCCACTCAGATTTTGCTCTCACGTCGAGGTGATTCATGACGGGGGACACATAAAAAACCGGTCCTTGGCGACCGGTTTTTTTATACCTCAAATTTGTCATCCCGTTGCACCACCCACGCCAACGGCAGCGTCACCAACAACAGTCCCGCCAACACCATCACCGCCATCGGCACACCCAATACATCCCCGATCCCACCAAACATCACCGGCGCCAGCGCCCCACCACCAATAGTGCCGGTGTAAAACAGCGCAAACGCCTGTTCCCGCTTGCCCGCACCGGCCAAGTCCGGTACTGCGCCGTACAGCACCGATGACGTGCCATTAAGGACCAGGCCCAGCACCGGCAGTATCACCATCAACCCGGTCAGCGGCAGGTACACAGCCGTGACAATCAGGAGCGCGGTGCTGGTCTCCGTCAGCCATACGGTTTTCATCATGCCGATACGCGCACCGAGGTAACCGCAAAGCAACTTACCGAATGCGCCGCCGATAAACAGCATCGTCAGCGCCAAGCCGATACCGGCAGTACCGGCACCTTTGGCCTGTATCAGGAACGGCAGGAAAGTCAGAAATCCCATGCGTACGGCGCTGTCGAGGGTACCGGTGAGAATCAATGCGCGCAGGCCAGTGGTTGAGCCCGTTCTGCTGAGCGGCCTGGCCTTTTTTGTGGCAGTGGATTCGCAGGCTTGCGTAGGCACCAACCTCCATAGGACCAGCGCCGCAGCCACCCCTATCAAGCCCAGCAGTGTGGCACTGGCACGCCAGCTGACAACGGTAAGCAGCAGGCCGACCAACCCCGGAATCAGGGTTTTGCCAACGTCACCTGAAAAGTTGTACTGGGACAGCGCTTGCTTGACGCCACCACCCTCCTCATAGGCGTCAGTGATCATCGAGGATGCCAGCGGATGCTGGGTGCTGGCGCCCAGTCCACCGAGCAGCAGTGCCAGCAGTAGCATGGCCAGGCCGCTGGCTTGCCCGACCAACAAGTATGCCGCGCCCGCCAGTGCGGTGCCCCCCACCAGCATCGGCATGCGCCCCCAGCGCTTGGCCGCGCGACTGGCCATGAGTTGGAACACCGCCATCATCCCGGAATAGGCACCTCGCAACAGGCCGATCTGGGCGTAGGACAACGCGAACTGGGTTTGCCAGATCGGCAACAACACGTAGATGACATCAGTCAGGCCATCGTGCACCGCATGGGCGCCACAACCGGCGATCAGTGAGCGGCGGCGGGTGGATTTCTCGGTGACAGACAAAGCGAGGGTATCGTTCATGGTGTCGGTACACGTTCAGGTTTAACAGGTTTCCAACCGGTCAGGGCGATCAGTAGGGTGAGGAGTTGGAGTCCGATAATCAGGCTCACGCAGCCAACCCAACCCCAGTGCTCCCAGATCAACGCCGGGACGATGGCACCGCAACTACCGCCCAGGTAATAGCAGGTGAGGTAGACGCCAACGGCAGCGGCCTTGTTGTCCCGGGCGGTAGCCGTGGTGAAGGCATTGGCGGCGGCCTGGGCGAGAAATACACCCGTAGAACTGAGGGCCAGGCCCACCACGATGCACCACAAGGGCGGCAACAGGGTCAACGCCGAACCTGTGACGCCGAGCACGGCGGCAACGCTTAGCAGCTCAGCATGGGGCCGGGCCTTGCTGAGGCGACCGGCGACGGGGATCACGATCAAGGCCAGCAGGAACACCATGTAAAGCGTCCCCAAGGCTGCAGGTCCAAGGTTGTAAGGCGGTAGGCCAAGGTACAAACCAGCGTAGGTAAACGCTGCAACCTGGGAAAACAACACGCAGAAACCTACAGCGTAGGTTGCCAACAACGGCTTGCGAAAGATGCCCGATGAGGCCACTTTCACCGGCAACGCCCGTGGCCGATTGGCGGGTAATAGAAACTGGATAAACCCGCCCACCATCAGACTCAACACCGCCACCCCTTCAAAGGCATCGCGCCAGCCCACATATTCAGTCATCACCCCCGTCACGAAGCGCCCGGCAAACCCGCCCAACACAGTTCCAGCCACATAGAGGCTGGTGACTTCAGTCACCGTGCCACCACTCCAGCGATCGCCGATGTAAGCCACGCTGGTGGCAAACACCACTGGGATCAACATGCCTTCGACGAATCGCCATACCAGCACTTCGGCGAAGCTCCCGGCATACGCCGTCATCAACGCCGGCACTGCCAGCAACAACGCGGCCACGACGATCACTGTACGTTGCTCGAAACGCCCGGTCAGTCGGCTGACAAAGGGCGCAGTGATAGCCACCGCCAAGGTGGTGACGGTGATGCTCCACCCCGCCGCCTTGGCGCTGATCTGAAACTGCGCGGCAAAGGTCTGGAGAATGCTCTGGGTCGCATAGAGGTTGAGAAACGCCGCGCAGCCACACAAAAACAGGGCCAGGCGGGCACAATGCAGGCGCGGTTTCATGAAACCTCTCGTTTTATTTTGTAGCGCCTTTATAAAATGGGCGGCAGGATCGTGACCAATACCGATTTCCGACCGATCAATACCCAAGGACCCGGATGCTCGACTTACGCAAGCTGCGTTACTTTCTGACGGTCGCCGAAGAACTGCATTTCGGCCGCGCCGCGCTGCGCCTGCACCTGGCCCAACCACCGCTGACCCGGCAGATCTCGGCCCTGGAGGCGGAGCTGGGCTTCAAGCTGTTTGATCGCACCAGCCGCACGGTGACCCTCACCGCCCAAGGCCGTTCATTCCTACCCTATGCCCGCGGCGTATTGGAGCAGGTCGAATTGGCGCAAGTCATCGCCGGCAAACTGGCCGCCGGCACCGCCGGGCAGCTGGCATTGGGTTATGTCAGCTCTATCGCCTTGTCGGATCTGTTCAGCAAGGCCATCCAGGCGTTCACCCAGCGTTTTCCCGATGTGCAACTGACCCTGGTGGAATGCGCCTCCGGCAGCCTCGGCGCGCAGGTGGCGGATGGGCGACTGGATATCGGACTGAGTCGCCTGCTGCCACAGGACGACGCCGTACAGGCCTTGTCGTTGGGAGAAGAACGATTGGTGGCAGCGGTCTCCAACGAAAGCCCCCTGGCGCTCCAGCCTCAGGTCAGCCTGACACAACTGAGCGCTTACCCGTTGATCCTGTTCCCGCCGGATTACGGATCGGGGTTGAACCAGTCCATCGAGCAGCTTTACCGTCACCACGGCGTTCCCTTGCGCACCGGCCCGACCGGGCGGCAGATCACCTCGATCATTGCTCTGGTGGCAGCCGGGCAAGGTGTGGCGTTGGTGCCGGAATGTACACAGAGCCTGACGAACAAGGGCGTGACGTACAGGCCGTTGGCAGAGGCTGATGCGTGTGCACAGTTGTTGGTGCTGACCCCGAGTGAAACAAGAAGTGTGCTGGTTGAAGCCTTTCTCACCGTTATCACAGCGGCCCTACACACCAACTAACATCTGCGCAAAACCTCGTAATACCTCTCTCCGGCGCCGTTCCTGCGCGCTCATACAATTCACTCAATGCCAAGTGAAACGCCGGTCGTCGACCGTCGGTAGGTAGAGTGTTGATAATTTAATTTCAGTAGTTATAGTAACCACCAACACACACCACAAGGAGGTGATGTGGATAGTCGATATCTGATAGGTCACATCGTTGCGGACGGCTGGTATCTGGTGCGCATCAGGGGCAGCCACCACCACTTCAAGCACCCTGTGAAACCTGGATTGGTAACAATTCCCCATCCCAAAAAAGGCCTGTTGGACAAGACCGCCAAGAGCATCTTGAAACAAGCTCTGCTGAGTTAACGTCCCTGGAGGATTACAGACATGCTTTACCCCATCGCAATTTCAACCGGCGACGACGATCACGCCTGGGGCGTGGAGGTTCCGGATATTCCTGGCTGCTACTCGGCGGGTGACGACCTGGACGACGCCATGGCCATGGCCCGCGAAGCCATCGAAGGGCACTTCGAGATCCTCGCGGAAGACGGCGCGCCGATCCCCAATGCGCAGAAAGTCACCGTACACGCCGCCAACCCACAGTACGCTGGCTGCACCTGGGCGGTGGTGGACATTGATGTCACCAAGTACCTGGGCAAGGCACAGAAGCTCAATATCACGTTGCCGGGTTATCTGCTGAACCGTATCGATGAATACGTACTGCACCACCCTGAAGAAAAAAGCCGCTCAGGCTTTCTTGCGTCGGCGGCACTCAAGGTGTTGCAACAGGATCGTTGACCGCCGCTCAGAACTATCTGAATGCCGTGACGGACCAACACTATGATGATGCCTGCTCGTCAGCTCTGAAAGAAGGACCCGCGCAATGCTTGAACCTGGACAACGCACACCCAAGCCCATACTGCGCCAAGTGATAGGCTGGGTAGTGATAGTGCCACTATTGCTTTCATTGGTGAGGCTGCCGTTTCCGTTTGGGTGGTTTCTGGCCCTAGGTTCGATTGCAGCGTCCGCCTATGGCGTGTGGCTGGCCCGACATAATGCCAGCCGACGTGTGACGGTATTCGCCGGGATCGGCACCCTTCTCAATGTCATTTCATTGATATTGGCGGGTAGCGCATCAGTCCTCATGGCGCTTTATACGTTCACTTGGCTCTACGGGTACCCGTACTACTCCAATTGGGTTTACTGGCACTTCTAGGCCGTCCAAGAATTCGACCGCAAGAACCGTAGTTTTCAATCGGGCAAATGAACTTACAGTAGCCTCGTACCTTTCCTCCTCAGGAGCCCGATCATGTCTTACGAATACAAGCTCATGCCCTCCCCCGTCGGCCAGCTCACCCTGGTAGCACGCAATGGCAAGCTCAGCGCCATCCTGTGGGAAAAAGAGCGCGCCAACCGTGTACGCCTAGGCGAACTGTACGAAGTGAACGACAGCCCGGTGCTACTGGAGGCCGAGCGCCAGTTGAAGGAGTACTTCGCCGGCACCCGTAACCACTTCGAACTGGAGCTGGACTTCGATGGCACCGACTTTCAGAAGCAGGTCTGGCAGGCACTGCTGACCATTCCCTTTGGTGAAACCCGCAGCTACAGCCAGATCGCCCGGCAGATCGGTAATCCAAAGGCCGTACGCGCGGTGGGTGCCGCCAATGGGCGCAATCCGATTTCGATCATCGCGCCATGTCACCGGGTCATTGGTGCCTCTGGCGGGCTGACCGGTTTCGCCGGAGGGCTGGAAGCCAAGCAATATCTGCTCGCACTCGAAGGCGCAGGCCAGGCAGAGCTAGCGTTCTGAGAGGCCTGTACCGCACAGGCATGAAAAAACGGCGGTTGGAGATGATCCAACCGCCGTTCTTCATTGCCAGTGACGGATTCAACCGTCGCCCTGATGACCTTTACCGTAGGTCGACGCCAGGGCCCGGGCTTTCTGCAGACGCTCCTCCAACTTGGGCAGGGTCTCATCCACCAGGGCTTTTATTTCCGGCACATCCGACACCGCGCCTTCCTGCTTGAACAGCGCAATGGCGTCTTCGTTTTCCTTGACCTGCTGCGCGGTGTAGGCAGCGTCAAAGGAGTCGCCGTCCTTGAGTTCCGGCATCAGGGTTTCGGCTTTATCGACGATCTTCTCCCG
The DNA here is from genome assembly GCF_050739995.1 of Pseudomonas sp. Classification (GTDB taxonomy): domain Bacteria; phylum Pseudomonadota; class Gammaproteobacteria; order Pseudomonadales; family Pseudomonadaceae; genus Aquipseudomonas. Next base: position 14,860 of record NZ_JBOICG010000608.1, read on the forward strand.
CGGCGCCACTGGCAAGTCGAGCTTTTTGGCAATCGCCGCCAAGTGCTGGTTGGCCAGGGTGCGTTCGTTGATCACTTCGATGGTGTAATCCTTGATTTCCTGTGACGAGGTCTTGGCGTGGGCCATGCGACTGGTTTCGATATCGGCCATCCCTTTGGCCGAAGCCTGCTCGATGAATTCAGCAGGCGACTGGGCGAAAGCATTGCTGGCGCCGAGGCCCAGCAGCATCGCGAAACTGGCGGTGCGTAACCGGATAGCCATGCGGCTCATGATGGGGTCCTCCAGGGCAAAAATAAGGGCGGGGCAATAAGTCCCCACCCTCAATTCGAATTTTCATGGTGGTAAAGGTTTAGAAAAAACTGGCCAGTGCGACGAACGGTCTTCGTCACCTCAGGCCGGTTTGCTGCCAAACAGCCCCGGCAACGCATGCGCCAGGGCATTGATGGCAAAGCCGATAAACATCACGCCGCAGAGCTTGGTGATCAGTACTTCATGACGTTGATACACCGTGCGCACGCGCTGGGCGCCGACCACACCAATCAGGATCGCGTAAGCCAACAGGCCGCCGAGGAAGCTCAGGACAATCAATGCCGGCAGCATCGACCACGTGAGCAATTCAGCACGGCTGGACAACAACGCGGTAAAGGTTGCAACCGCCACCGGGTACGCCTTGGGGTTGGTCAAGCCGAACAGAATGCCGTGCCAGAACGGATGCCGTGCGGCACCTTGAGGCGCATCGCTGCTGCGACGCTGAGTACGAATGGCACGCCAGCCGAGCCAGAACAGATACAGGCCGCTGAGCACGCCCAACACATCGAATGCACTGCTACCGACTTCCCGTGCGCCGACGATGGCGATCAGCGCTGTGCTGCACCACACCACATCCCCAAGCAAATGCCCGCACAAAAATCCCGCCCCGGCACGGCGGCCACGGGCGGCACCAATGCCGAACACGGCCAGAACGCCCGGGCCAGGCGTAATACCGTAGATAAAACCCGAAGCAACGACGGCGAGCAGCAAGGATGGGGTCATGGACGCGACTCTGACAGACAGTTAAGAGTGGACGGATTCTGCACGTTCTGGTGCTACGGGTAAAACTTCATTCCAGCATAAGGCTTGGCGCGACAGGCTTGAAGACGCGACGCCAAGTCGCCAACGTGGGCCTCGAGCTTATGGCCGTCGGGGTCGAGAAAGTAAAACGAAGCACCTTCGCTGCGGTTATCACGCCACTCTTGCACCCCCGCAGCCCGCAGACGCGTCACGACCTCACTGAAGTCATGAGCGGACACGGTAAACGCATAGTGAGTGTATTCAGCCGTCGGCACCGAGAGACGCGACGGGTCTAGCGACAAACACACCCATAAGCCGGGCAGCGAGAGGTAGGCACCATTATCCCAGGTGGCGTCGAGTCGCAACTGCAACAGCTCATGGTAGAAACTGACGCTGCGGTTCAGGTCGGTAACGGCAAGGGTCAGGTGGTTGAGGCCTGAGAGCATGTCTATATCCTTTACCAGAAGGCCTACTGACGAACGGGGCAAGCCGTGATTTCGGTGACAATGTAGTATGTTGCACTACACACCACTACATCGAGGCTCTTATGTCTGTTATGTCCCTACGCATACCGGAAGACGTCGCCGATACGCTCGCCAGTCTCGCCAAAGCGACCGGGCGCAGCAAATCCTTTCTAGCCGTTGATGCATTGCGCGAGTACCTGACGCGCGAGGCCTGGCAAATCGAAGAAATTCAAAAAGCCCTGAAAGAAGCGGATGCAGGCGACTTCGCGACAGCTGCCGAAGTAAAAGCAGTCGCCAATAAATGGCGTACTAATGCAGGTTGAGTGGCTGAGGGCAGCCCTCAGGAATCTTGACGATGAGGCGGCTTACATTGCCGAAGAAAATCCAAAAGCTGCCCATGAGTTTGTCCAGGCCATCTTGACCGGGCTTGAACACGTCGCTGAGTTTCCAGCAATGGGCAAAGAAGGTCGCGTGCCCGGAACGCGTGAATGGATAGTGCCTCGATGGCCTTACATCGTTCCCTACCGTATTCGAGAAGGGAGGTTACAGGTGATGCGAATTTTTCATACGCGTCGCCAGCCACCTGCTTCTTGGTAACCACTTTTTAAGCGGGCAGCACGCCCTGCACCTGCCCAATCAGCCACTGCAATCCCGAATCCCCACCCCGTCGCGCATGCCATGCCAGCTCAAAAGCAAACGAGGGAATATGGAACGGCGGCGGTACGGTCAGCAAATGCTGATGATCGATGTTCAGCACGCCTCGGGACGAGACCGTCAGAATCAAATCCGTGCCCTGGATCAACTGCGGTGCCACACCCCAATGCGGCAGGCTGATCGCCACATGCCGGCGCTGGCGAATCGCCGTCAGTGCCCGTTCGATTTCCGGCGTGCCGCTGCCGCGCATTTCCAGTAGCACATGGGGACGCGACAGATAGGTTGGCAGGTCCAACTCGCCACCTTCCGACAAGCTGTGACGATCCACCAGGCAGGTGTAATGCTCCTCGAACAAAGGCGTGGTGCGCAGTTCAGCAGGCATATCGGGAAATACGCCGGCAGCCAGGTCGATGTCACCGTTGAGCACACCATCCACCATGCCTTCGCGACTGGCCTGGATGATTTGCAGGTCGATGCCAGGGGCGCCATGGCGTAGGACACGCACTAATTGCGGCAGGAAAATCGCCGCGCTGTAGTCCGACATTGCAACGCGAAACCGGCGCTTGGCGGATGCAGGGTCAAACCGATTCGGCGCCAGCAGCGCCTGCACCTGGGCCAACACTTCGGCCAACGGCGTCGCGAGCTCCAAGGCTCGAGCGGTCGGCACCAGGATGCCGCCCTGGCGCACCAGCAACGGGTCACTCAGCACATCGCGCAAGCGCGCCAGCGCATGGCTGACCGCCGGTTGACTCAGGTGCAGACGCTCAGCCGCACGGGTGACGTGTTGCTCGCTGAGCAAGGCGTCGAGGACCACCAGCAAATTGAGGTCAATGCGCCTCAGTTCATTCATCAACTGCATGCTCTACATAAGAACTTGGAATTTAAATTTGCGCGACGAATAGCCTAGAGTCCAGCAAAACCTCTGGGAGAATGAAGATGTCGACGTTGCATTGGGTAGGATTATTGGCACTGGCGGTAATCGCTGGCGCCGTGGTGCCGTTTCAGAGTGCGATCAACGCCAACCTGGGGCGCGGGCTCGGGCACCCGCTGTGGGCCACCCTCGCGTCGCTGCTGGTAAGCATCATCGTATTGCTGCCGGTGATCTTGGCGCTGCGCCTGCCGCTGCCGAGCCTGGCATTTGTCAGCAAGGCGCCGCTGTGGGTGTGGGCCGGTGGGGCGTTTGGTGTGTGTTTTATCTCACTGGCCTTGATGCTGCTGCCCAAGTTGGGCGCCTCGGGGTTTATCGCGCTGGCCATGGCCGGGCAGATTCTCGCCTCGCTGCTGCTCGATCACTTCGGCCTGTTCGGCCTGGTGGAGCGCCCACTGACAACGCCCCGCGTGCTGGGAGCACTGTTGTTGATTGGCGGGGTGGCGTTGATTCAGTTCAGCGCCACACCGGCCCGTGCACTGGCAGCCGCGAGCTGATCAGCTTTTGTCCAGCGTACGCAGCTTTTGCGGCAAGCCCCATAACAGCAGCGCCGCGGCCAACAGCGCGCACACACCGATCACATACAGCGCCGGCGTGGTGCTGCCGGTGAGGTCTTTGATCCGCCCAACCATCACCGGGCTGACAATCCCGCCGAACTGGCCGAGGGTGTTGATCACCGCAATGCCACCGGCCGCACCGGCACCGGCTCCGGCCAGCAACTTGGGCGGCAGAGTCCAAAAGGTCGGGATCGAGGCAATGATGCCCGCGCCCAACATGCCCAGGGCGACGATCAGGAAGGTGGTGTGATCGGCGAAGATCCCGGCGCTGAAAAAACCAACCGCGCCCAGCACAACCAAACCACAAACGAACTTGCGGCGCTCGCCAGTGGCGTCCGACAGTCGCCCGATCACCACCATACTGATCGCACCGCATACATAGGGAATCGCCGTGAGCAGGCCGATCATCACCGGGCTCTGGGTGCCGGCACTGCGGATCAACTGCGGTGCCCAGAAGTTGAGACCGTAGGAAGCTACCTGGATCAAGAAGTAAATGAAGCCAAGCATCAAGAACCCTGGAATACGGATCGCCGACAGCAATGACCCGCCATGCTGATTCGGCTCATGCTTGGCAATGCGACTGGTCAGCAGCGTCTTCTCCGACGAGGTGAGCCAATGGGCGTCTTCAATACGGTCCTTGAGCATCGTCAGCACCATGAAGCCCAGACCGATGCAGGGCAAGCCGCCGAGCAAAAACAGCCAGTGCCAGCCACGCATTTGCAGGACGCCATCAAGGTGCTCCAACACCAGGCCAGAGAACGGCGCGCCGACCAACCCGGCGAAGGCCGACGCCAGGAACAGCATCGACGTGATACGGCCACGGAAATGCTGCGGGAACCACAACGTCAGGTAATACAGCACGCCAGGTGCGAACCCTGCTTCCATCGCGCCGATCAAAAATCGCAGCACATAGAACTGCCACTCGGCAGTGACGAACACCATCGCCGCCGTCGCCAAACCCCATGACATCATGATCCGCGCAATCCAGCGACGGGCACCGACCTTGTACAGCATCATGTTGCTCGGCACTTCGAAGATCACATACCCCACCACAAACAACCCGGCGCCCAGGCCATAGGCGGTGTCGCTCAGGCTCAGGTCGGCTTGCAACTGGAATTTGGCGAAGCTGATATTGATACGGTCAAAAAACGCGAACAGGTAACACACCATGATCAGCGGCATCAGGCGCCAGGCGACCTTGCTGACCAGTTTCTTTTCGGCATCGATTTCAGCGGCCAGGCGCGCGCCGGCCTCCAGCGTTTGGGTGCTCATGGTTTATCTCCAGCGGACAGCTCACAGGCGTCCGATTGTTTTTGTTGTCTGGTGCGGCGTTACAGCGTGGCGATGTAAGCCGGTGGTGGGTGCAGGTCGCAATTACGCCCGGCCTTGGCCACCTGGCCGGGTAATTCATGGCCGAGTAGCGACGGCAGGTGGCGTGACATGTCCAACAGGTGTGGCAGGTCGATGCCGGTACGAATGCCGACCTCTTCACACAGATTGACCAGGTCTTCGGTACAGATATTGCCCGACGCTCCAGGAGCAAACGGGCAGCCGCCGAGACCACCCAGGGCGGCATCAAAACGCCGGGCACCGGCCTCGTAGGCCGCCAGCACATTGCACAAACCCAGGCCACGGGTGTTGTGGAAATGCAGCGTCAGGTCGCTGGCGGGTACTTGCTTCAAGACACGTTTGACCAGACGTTCTACTTGGCGCGGGTTGGCCATGCCCGTGGTGTCGGCGAGGCTGATGCCCTGGATGCCGAGTGCTTGATAAGCGTCGACCATTTCCAGTACGCGGTCTTCATCGATCTTGCCTTCGAATGGGCAGCCAAAAGTGGTGGCGATGCTGCCGTTGAGGCGTATCGGGTGGTCGGCAGCGAAACTCACAATATCGCCAAACGCGGCCAACGACGCCTCACACCGCATGCGCATGTTTGCCAGGTTGTGGGTCTGGCTGGCGGACATCACCAGGTTCAATTCGTCAGCACGGGACTCGATGGCGCGCTGGGCGCCCTTGAGATTGGGGATCAGCGCGACATAGATAACCCCGGCTCTGCGTGCAATGCCTTGGAACACCTGCTCACCATCGCGCAACGCAGGAATGGCTTTGGGCGACACGAATGAACCGGCTTCGATCCGTGAAAAGCCGGCCTGGGAAAGCTGGTCGATCAGTGCGATTTTGTCGGCCGTTTCCACCCAGGTCGGCTCGATTTGCAGGCCATCGCGCGGGGACACTTCCTGCACGATCAGTCGATCTGAATAGTCAGTGATCATTGCACCACTCCCGAAGTTTTCAGACGTTGGATATCGGCAATCGTCAGGCCCAGGTTGCCGAGGATGTCGTCTGTATGTTGGCCCAGGGTCGGACCTTGCCAGTTCACCGCGCCGGGCGTTTCGGAAAGCTTGGGCACGATGCCGGGCATCTTCACCGACACACCGCCGGGCAACTCGGCATTGAGCAACATGTCGCGCGCCTGGTAATGCGGGTCGCTGACGATGTCGGCCACCGAGTAGATGCGCCCGGCCGGCACTTCGGCAGCTTCCAGGGCACTGAGCACCTGCTCGATCGGCAGACTGCTGGTCCAGTGGGTGATCGCGGCATCCAGCAAGCCGCTTTTCGCCGCGCGGCCATCGTTGTGGGCAAACTCCGGCGCGTCAGCCAGATCAACGCGGCCAATGGTGGTCATCAGCCGCTTGTAGATCGGGTCGCTGTTGCCGGCAATCACCACATAGGCACCGTCAGCCGTGAGGTAAGTGTTGGACGGCGCGATGCCGGGCAAGGCGCCACCGCTGCGCTCACGCACATGGCCAAGCATGTCGTATTCGGGCACCAGGCTTTCCATCAGGTTGAACACACTTTCGGCCAGGGACACATCGACGATCTGGCCATCACCCTGTCCGGTTTTGACCCGCAACAGCGACATCAGCGCGCCGATCACACCGTGCAACGATGCCAGGGAATCCCCCAGGCTCACGCCGACCCGCGCCGGTGGCGAGTCCGGGTTGCCGGTGGTGTAGCGGATGCCGCCCATGGCTTCGCCGATGGCGCCGAAACCCGGACGGTCGCGATACGGGCCGGTCTGGCCATAGCCGGAGATGCGCACCAGAGTCAGCTTGGGGTTGAGGGCGTGCAATACGTCCCAGCCCAGGCCGAGTTTTTCCAGGCCGCCGGGGCGCAGGTTTTCGATGAGCACGTCGGCGTCGCCGAGCAGTTGTTTGATCAAGCTCAAGCCTTCTGCGGACTTGAGGTCCAACGCCAACGACTTCTTATTGCGCGATTGCAGGTACCACCACAGCGAGGTGCCTTCATGCAGCTTTCGCCATTTGCGAAGCGGGTCGCCCTGCCCCATGGCTTCGATCTTGATCACCTCGGCACCAAACTCGGCCATCAACCGCGCGGCAAACGGCGCGGCAATCAAGGTGCCGATCTCGATCACCTTGATACCGCTCAGGGGAGCCGTCATGGGGTGTACCTCTTGTTCTTGGAATGTGCGGCCAAGGCTAGAGGACAGGCTTAGGGAAAATCCAACCGTCAGTTGGCAAGGAGCGTTCGCAAAACGCGAACGCAACGGGAATTATCTGTAGGAACTGCCCCACAGATACTCGAACAACAAGCGACTCACCGGCGACAACTGCGCTTCATCCCGCACCACCAGAATCAAGCTGCGATCCGACCAGGCATCGGTCAATGGCACCGCATGCAAACCCAGTGCGCGCCCGAACAATTCGTACGCCTTCAGCGGCAGGATGCCGATGCCCATGTTCGCCTGGACCATCCGGCACATCGCATCAAACCCCGGCACATGAATCCGCAGGCGCAGCATCTTGCCCGCCTCCCTTGCAGCGGCGTGGGTGCGCATATTGATCGAGCTGGCGGAATGCAGGCCAACATAATCGCTGCCCAGGGTTTCGGCGAAGTCCAGGGTTTCACGGGCTGCCAGCGGATGATCCGCCGGCATCAGCACCACCAGCTTGTCGAGACGATAGGTCACGCTGGGCAGGCCCTTCGTGTCGGTATCGCTGGAGCAAATACCCAGGTCCGCCACACCATCCAGCACGCCCTGCACCACGCCGTTGCTGGGGCGTTCTTCAAGGTCGGTTTTGACTTCTGGATGCAACTCGGAAAAATCCCGCAGATCTTCAGGAAGGAACTGAATGATCGCCGACAGGTTGGCCAGCATCCGCACATAACCCCGCACACCGTGGCTGTGCTCTCCCAGTTCCAAGCCCATTTTTTCCACGTTGAACAACATCTGCCGCGCATGGTGCAGCAACGTCTCACCCGCAGCCGTCAGGTCCATGCCCTTGGCCCGACGCACGAACAGGCTCACGCCCAGCACCTTCTCCAACTCCATCAAGCGCTTGCTGGCCGCCGACACAGCAATGGCTTCCCGGGCGGCGGCGCGGGTCAACGTCCCCTCTTCAAACACCGCGACGAACAGTTGCAGGGTGATCAAGTCCAGGCGACGAACCAGGCTCTTGTGCAACATCAGTGACGCTCAGTGGCCAGGCGGTTGATGTCGGCCTGCTCCACCACGGCATGTGGCGCGCCATGACGCACCGCTGCGAGCATCGCCTGGCCGACCGTTTCGGTACTCACCACCCAGCTGGGTTTGACCCGGCGAAAGAACGACAGCAGAGGGCCAAGCACGGTGTAGAAAGATTGATACAGCGGCGTTTTCGAGCGCACGCCATGCAATGGCTGGATCACCCCCGGCCGGAACAGGTACACCGCCTTGAACGGCAAACGTAGCAAGGCATTTTCAGTCTTCCCCTTGACCCGCGCCCACATCGACTTGCCTGCTTCGGAGCTGTCCGTACCGGCACCGGAGACATAGATAAACGTCATCTGCGGGTTGAGCCGCGCCAGCGTGCTCGCGGCGACCAGCGTCAGGTCATACGTGAGATGGGTGTACTTGGTTTCATTCATCCCTGCCGACGAAACGCCCAGACAGAAGAAACACGCATCAAAGCCTTGCAACAGGTTTTCCAGCGGTTGGAAATCCAACATGTCGCTGTGCAACACCTGGTGCAGCTTGTCGTGCTCCTGGGTCAACGGCGTACGACCCACGGCGACAACTTCCTGAACGTCAGGCGCCAGCAGACACTCGCGCAGCACGCCTTGACCAACCATGCCGGTGGCGCCGAATAGCAGAACTCTCATAAGGGGACCTCAGCGGCACGCCGCAAGCTTCATGCTCAAGTTGAATGCAATTCAGCTTGTAGCTTACCGCTTGCAGCGCACAACCGCCCCATTCAGAACGCGCTACGGAAAATCTCCTCAATCTGACGCTGATCGGCCCGTCGTGGGTTGGTCAGCCCGCAGGCGTCTTTCAATGCATTGGCGGCCAGCAGCGGAATGTCCTGCAACTTGGCACCCAACTCGCGCAGGCCTGCCGGGATTTCCACGTCCTGGGCCAGGGTGCGGATGGCCGCGATTGCTGCCTGGGCGCCCTCTTCCGGCGAGTTGCCTTTGATATCGGCGCCCAAGGCGCGTGCCACGTCGCTCAAGCGCTTGGCACTGACACTCGCATTGAAGCTCTGCACATGGGGCAACAACACCGCATTGCACACGCCGTGAGGCAGGTCATACAAGCCGCCCAACTGGTGCGCCATGGCATGCACGAATCCCAGGGATGCGTTGTTGAAGGCCATGCCGGCGAGGAACTGGGCATAGGCCATGTTTTCCCGTGCGACCTTGTCGCTGCCGTCACGGACGGCCAGGCGCAGGTTGGCGCTGATCAACTCGATGGCCTTGATCGCACAGGCATCGGTGATCGGGTTGGCGGCGGTGGATACGTAAGCTTCGATGGCGTGAGTCAAGGCGTCCATGCCGGTGGCGGCGGTGAGCCCCTTGGGCATGCCAACCATCAGCGCCGGGTCGTTGACCGACAGCAGCGGCGTGACATTGCGGTCGACGATGGCCATTTTCACGTGGCGGGTTTCGTCGGTGATGATGCAGAAGCGGGTCATCTCGCTGGCGGTACCGGCGGTGGTGTTGATGGCCACCAGCGGCAGTTGCGGCTTGCTCGATTGGTCGACGCCTTCGTAATCACCGATATGCCCGCCATTGGTGGCGCACAGGGCGATGCCCTTGGCGCAGTCATGGGGCGAACCGCCGCCCAAGGACACCACGAAATCGCAGGCATTGGCCTCCAGCAGCGCCAGGCCTTTTTCGACGTTTTCCACATTGGGGTTGGGCTTGGCGCCGTCGTAGATCACCGAGTCGATGTCCTGCATCGCCAGTTTCTCGGCGATCATGCTCGCGACGCCCGCCTTGGCCAGGCCAGCGTCGGTGACGATCAGCGCCTTGCGAAAGCCGTAGTTGCGGATGGCAGTCATGGCTTCGTCGAGACAGTCGGTGCCCATGATGTTGACGGCGGGAATGAAGAAAGTACTGCTCATGGCGAATCCTCAGAGGCGTTATGCCTACAGAATCAACCTCAGTGGCCTGCGGCATCTTGATCAGGATCAACGCCGGCTCGTGATAAAGTCACGCACCCGCCGATTTTGAGTAGACCCGCCGCAATGAAGGATTTCCAGGATATTGACGCCCACCTCGAAGATTGGAGCGCGTTGCGCAGCGCCATCGACTTCAGCGCGATTCTGATCGGCAACGGCGCCAGCCGCACGATCTGGGAAGACTTCGCCTACGACTCGCTGTTCGAAAACGCCCGTACGGTCGAAGAAAAACCCTTGAGCCAATCCGAACTCAGCGTGTTCGATGCTCTGCAAACCCGCAGTTTCGAGCAGGCCCTGGGCGCGCTGAAAACCACCAGCCGGGTCAACAAGGCCCTGGCCGTCAGCTCGGCGGCGCCGCGCAACCGCTATTACGCGATCAAGGAAGCGCTGATCAATACCATCCACGCCGTGCACATCCCGTGGCGCCTGGTGCAGCCATCGACGCTGGCGACGATCAACACAGAGCTGGCCAGCTACCCCACCGTATTCACCAGCAACTACGACCTGCTCAACTACTGGGCGATCCTGCACACGCCGGGCATCGATGATCTGTTTCGCAGTGCCGACGCCAGCTTCGACCTGCGCAACACCCACACCACCGCCACGCGCATCCTCTATCTGCACGGTGGCCTGCACCTGGTGCGCAACCTCGATGGCACGGCGCGCAAGCTGGCCTCCACCGACAGCACCTTGCTCAGCAGTTTCGCGATCAACAACACGATCAAGACCCTCGACGACGTGCCGCTGTTCGTCAACGAAGGCAAGATAGAAGAGAAGCTCAAGACCATCCGCAGTTCAGACTATCTGTCGTTCTGCTATGAGCAGTTGCTCAGCCATGAAGGGGCGCTGTGCATCTTCGGGCATGAGCTGGGGCCGCAGGATAAACACCTGGTGGATGCGATTCGCCAGGCGAAGCTCACGACGCTGGCGATCTCGGTATCGGGACGCAGTGACGGGTTTATCCGCCAGCAGAAGCGCCGGTATTCGGAGTTGTTTGAAGGGTCTGGAGTCGCGCTGAAATTCTTCGCAGCCCGCACACATCCATTGGGCAACCCTGCACTGTCTGTCCCAGTCGAACGCTGATCTTCCGAACAAAGGAGATCAACTGTGGGAGCTGGCTTGCCTGCGATAGTGGTGGGTCAGCTTGCACGGTTGCCACTGATACATTGCCATCGCAGGCAAGCCAGCTCCCACATTGGATTGCATTTCAAGTCACCGTCCTGGTCAATCCTCGGAGCTGTGAACGACGACCAACAACTGCGCCTGCACATCGCCCACCGAGCGCAACCGGTGGGGCTTCTGTGCATTGAAGTGCAGCGCATCGCCCCGTTCCAGAATCACCCGTTCGTTCATGAAGTCCACTTCCACCTGACCTTCATGCACGAACAGAAACTCTTCCCCCAGGTGCTCCTTGAAGGTCTTGTCGGTGAACTCCCTCGGCGGGTAGATGATGAACGGCAGCAAGCTGCGCTCGCTGACCTGATGGGCCAGCACCGCATAGCCCGGCGAAGTGTCCGGCCGCTCGTGGCTGCGCACCAGGCTGTAGCTGTCGAGGCTCACGTTGTCTTCGCTGAACAACTCTTCGACCTTCACGTTCAACGCCTTGGCCAGTTTCAGCGCGGCGGCGATGGACGGTGTGTTCAGCCCACGCTCGACCTTGGACAGGTAACTCTTGGTCATCCCGGATTTTTCAGCCAGGGCCTCAAGGGTTACGCCAAGTTTTTTTCTCAATAATTTCAAACGGATAGACATGTGCTGCGGTTAATCCATGCAGAAAGCGATGAGCTATGCTTGCCAATGACACAAAGTGTCATATAGCATCGTTAGTGTCATTTGCAGCCACCGAGGGCACCCGATATGGCCAAGACATTAGCACTCCCCAAAGACCAACTGGTCAAGCAAGCACTGATCCAGATGCAAAACACCCTGGCGGATAATACGTGGACCGACCGGCAAAAGCTGGCGCTCACTTGCCGCATCCTGTTCGAGCACGGTCACGACTCCGGACTGGCCGGGCAGATCACCGCACGCGGCCCCACGCCCGGCACCTATTACACTCAACAACTGGGCCTGGGCTTTGATGAGATCACGGCCAGCAATTTGCTGCTGGTCAACGAAGACCTTGAAGTGTTGGAAGGTCATGGCATCCCCAATCCGGCCAACCGTTTTCACACGTGGGTGTACCGTGGACGGCCGGATGTGAACTGCATCATCCACACCCACCCGACGCACATCGCCGCACTGTCGATGCTGGAGGTGCCGTTGCAGGTGTCCCATATGGACCTGTGCCCGCTGTACGAAGACTGCGCGTTTCTGGAAGCCTGGCCGGGCGTGCCGGTGGGTAATGAAGAAGGGGAAATCATCACCTCGGCGCTGGGCGACAAACGCGCGATTCTGCTCTCGCACCACGGCCAACTCTCCACCGGGGCGAGCATCGAGGAAGCCTGCGTGATCGCGCAGTTGATCGAGCGGGCGGCCAAGTTGCAGTTGCTGGCGATGTCGGCCGGCACGATCAAACCGATCCTGCCGGAGCTCGGCCGTGAGGCCCATGACTGGATCTCCAAGCCCAAGCGCCATGGCGCCGCCTTCAACTACTACGCCCGGCAGAACCTGCGTCAACACGCCGATTGCCTGAACTGATTGCCTTTTTTCGAGCGGAGACTTTCCCATGTCCACCCCAACTATCCACGGCATCATCGGCTACACCATCACCCCGTTCAGCGCCGACGGCCAACGCATTGACCTCGACGCTCTGGGCCGCTCCATCGACCGTTTGATCGACAGCGGCGTGCACGCCATCGCCCCCTTGGGCAGCACCGGCGAAGGCGCCTACTTGAGCGATGCCGAGTGGGACGAAGTCAGCGCCTACAGCCTGGCAAAAATTGCCAGGCGTGTGCCGACCATCGTCAGCGTGTCCGACCTGACCACCGCCAAAGCCGTACGCCGCGCCCGTTACGCCGAGGCCAATGGCGCCGATGTGGTGATGGTGCTGCCGGCCTCGTATTGGAAACTCAGCGAGGCGGAGATCCTCGCCCACTACGCCGCGATCGGCGACAGCGTCGGCGTGCCGATCATGCTCTATAACAACCCGGCCACCAGCGGCACGGACATGTCGGTGGACTTGATCCTGCGTATCGTCAAGCAGGTGGCCAACGTGACCATGGTCAAGGAAAGCACCGGCGATATTCAGCGCATGCACCAGTTACGCCGCCACAGCGACGTACCGTTCTACAACGGCTGCAACCCGCTGGCCCTGGAAGCCTTCGCCGCAGGAGCCAAGGGTTGGTGCACGGCGGCGCCCAACTTGATCCCACAGCTGAACCTGGATTTGTATAACGCGGTATTGGCCAATGACCTGACCCTGGCGCGGGAGCTGTTCTATCGCCAGTTGCCGCTGCTGGAATTCATCCTCAAAGGTGGGTTGCCGGCGACGATCAAGGCCGGGTTGCGTTTGACCGGGTTGGAAGTGGGTGATCCGCGGCTGCCGGTGTTCCCATTAAGTGACGCCGGCATCGAACAGCTGAAAACACTCCTGCGCTAATGCCGTAGTCCCTGTGGGAGCTGGCTTGCCTGCGATAGCAACACCTCGGTCTTTCAGTTGAACCGAGGCGATGCCATCGCGGGCAAGCCCGGCTCCCACAGGCGTTAGCTCCCACATTTTGGTCGAGTAGATTTCTTAAATAGAGACAAATGACAATAGTTCTCGATATCATTCGCGACTTTTCCAAGTCGTGCTTCGTCAAGAAGGGTATCCATGTCTCGTCCCAAGCCCGACCCGTTGTCGGCCGATGTCTTTCGCGGGTTTTATGCAGATATCCTGCATTTCCTGCGCAAACGTACGGACAACGCCAGCGACGCCGCGGACATGACCCAGGATGTCTTCACCCAATGGCTGGACTACCGCGACCGCGCCAAGGTCGAGCAGCCACGGGCGTTTCTGTTC